>NZ_LKDX01000007.1:0-136987 GCF_001401795.1 Pseudoalteromonas sp. P1-26
GGAGAAGGAGGGATTCGAACCCTCGATAGAGCTACAAACCCTATACTCCCTTAGCAGGGGAGCGCCTTCGGCCACTCGGCCACCTCTCCGTCTTGTGGGGCGTATAATAAAGATTTCAGGAAATATGTCAAACACTTTTCAAGGAAAATCGCATAGATGGTTATAGATTGTCCATAACGAGCCAAAACAGCTTGTTTTTGTTTATCCTTTCGCCGTTTTTTCTTTATCACTCAACGGCTCAAGACCCGTCAATGGGATCAGTTCATCAGTTAACTCTGCGAGGTATTGATCTTGATAACCCAATTGTTGAAATTCGGCTATGCAAGCACGATAAAAATCTTCACGTTGATGCTCGCTTTTGTTCGTATCTGTAGGCAACGGCGAAGGCTTTTTAGTCATTATTATTAAGTCCATTTATACATTGAACGAGAATTGCGCAATGATGTCATATCTTGGCTAAAAATAATACTATTGGCCTTTGTATTTGTAGAAAAATTTTACAACTTAGTAACTTTGTTGGAAGACTAATTCAGTATTTCTTTTTAGATCAGCTAATTACAATTGAGTATTAAAATTGAGAGCAATAAAAATCAGAAATTTCTGATAACAAAAACGCCGCTAAAAAGCGGCGTTTTCAAGACTTTTAGATGATTAATCAGCTTGAGGACGCATGTGTGGGAATAGGATCACGTCTTTAATTGTTGGTGAGTCAGTAAATAACATCACTAAACGATCGATACCAATACCCTCACCCGCTGTTGGTGGTAAGCCGTATTCTAATGCACGGATATAGTCATCATCGTAGTGCATCGCTTCATCATCACCTGCGTCTTTCTCTTCAACTTGACGAGTAAAGCGCTCTGCTTGGTCTTGTGCATCGTTAAGCTCAGAGAAGCCATTTGCTAATTCACGGCCGCCAACGAAGAATTCGAAGCGGTCAGTTACAAACGGGTTTTCATCGTTACGACGTGCAAGTGGTGACACTTCCCACGGGTAAGCGGTAATGAAAGTTGGTTGAATTAGCTTATGCTCAGCTGTCTCTTCGAAGATTTCACATAAGAATTTACCCGGGCCCCATACACAGTTTTCTGGGATCTTAACGTGTACTTGCTTCGCGTACGCTTTAAGCTCTTCAAAATGGTTTTCAGGGTCATTAAATACCGCAGCATCAAAGTCTGGGTTGTACTTAAGGATTGCTTCGCTCATTGTTAAACGAGTAAACGGTTGACCAAAATCGTACTCTACTGAATCAACCACTTCACCGTTTTCATCTTTCGTTGTGTTTACAACAATTGGTGAACCAAGTACGTCTGTCGCAACAGTACGTAACATGTCTTCAGTAATGTTCATCAGGTCAATGTAGTCAGCGTATGCTTGGTAGAATTCGATCATCGTGAATTCTGGGTTATGACGCGTTGATAAACCTTCGTTACGGAAGTTACGGTTGATTTCAAATACACGCTCAAAGCCACCCACAACTAAACGTTTTAAGTAAAGTTCAGGGGCAATACGTAAATACATGTCGATATCAAGTGCATTGTGGTGTGTTACGAATGGACGAGCAGACGCACCACCTGGGATCACTTGTAGCATCGGTGTTTCAACTTCCATGAAATCACGATCTGCTAAGAAACGACGGATACCTTCAACAACTTTTGAGCGAATACGGAAGGTTTCACGTGTCGCTTCATTAGTAATTAAATCAACATAACGTTGACGATATTTAGTTTCTTGATCAGATAAACCATGGAATTTTTCAGGTAACGGACGTAATGACTTTGTCAGTAACTCGTACTCTGTCATTTCTACGTATAGGTCACCTTTACCTGACTTATTAAGTGCGCCTTTAACACCGATGATGTCACCGATATCAAGTTGACCATATTTTGCTTTTAATTCTTTTTGTACGTCTTTTGATGCGTACGCTTGAATTTGACCTTTCATGTCTTGTAACGCAAGGAA
Source organism: Pseudoalteromonas sp. P1-26 (assembly GCF_001401795.1). Taxonomy (NCBI): domain Bacteria; kingdom Pseudomonadati; phylum Pseudomonadota; class Gammaproteobacteria; order Alteromonadales; family Pseudoalteromonadaceae; genus Pseudoalteromonas; species Pseudoalteromonas sp. P1-26. Next base: position 1,963 of record NZ_LKDX01000007.1, read on the forward strand.
AGGACCACGTTTTGCAAGAATACGACCTGCAACTGATACAACGTGTTGCTCAGCAACTAATTCTTCTTTCGATTTATCACCAAACTCAGCTTGCAAATCAGCCGTGTAATGTTCACGACGGAATTGGTTTGGATGACCGTTGGCTGGGCAATTTTCGCGGATTGCGTCTAATTTGCCACGACGCTCAGCGATTAACTTATTTTCGTCTTGGATTTGATCAGTCATTTTTTAGCTCTTTTTTAGCTTGGTGGTTATAGGCCAGATTTAAGGCTGGCTTCAATAAATTTATCTAAGTCGCCGTCAAGAACCGCTTGTGTATTACGGTTTTCAACGCCTGTACGTAAGTCTTTAATGCGCGAGTCATCAAGTACGTATGAACGAATTTGACTACCCCAGCCAATATCAGATTTAGCATCTTCTTGGCTTTGTTTCTCAGCATTTTGCTTTTGAATTTCAAGCTCAAACAATTTCGCTTTTAACTGCTTCATTGCTTGGTCTTTATTCTTGTGCTGTGAACGCTCATTTTGGCACTGTACAACAGTGTTAGTTGGTATATGAGTAATACGAACCGCAGATTCTGTTGTATTTACGTGCTGACCACCGGCGCCTGAAGCGCGGTAAACGTCAATACGTAAGTCTGCCGGATTAATATCAATTTCGATATTATCGTCGATTTCTGGGTAAACGAATGCCGATGCAAACGAGGTATGACGACGACCACTTGAGTCGAACGGGCTCTTACGCACTAAACGGTGAACACCTGTTTCTGTACGTAACCAACCGTAAGCATATTCGCCAACAAAGCGCACTGTTGCGCCTTTGATACCAGCCACATCACCATCAGTTGCTTCAACCAGTTCAACTTTAAAGCCTTTTGCTTCACCCCAACGTAAATACATACGCAGTAGCATGTTGCACCAGTCTTGGGCTTCGGTACCGCCAGAACCTGATTGTAAATCAAGGTAAGCATCGTTTTGGTCATGATCGCCTGAGAACATACGACGGAACTCTAGCTTTTCAAGCTGTGCGTTTAAATCGCCTAATTCAGCTTCGGCTTCTGCGAAGGTTTCTTCATCTTCTGCTTCAACAGCAAGCTCGACTAAACCTTCAACATCTTCGGTACCTGACACTAGATTATCGATGGTCTCAACGATAGCTTCGAGTGCCGACTTTTCACGGCCAAGTGCTTGAGCTCGCTCTGGCTCATTCCACACTGCTGAATCTTCAAGTTCTGCGTTAACTTCTTCTAACCGCTCTTTCTTAAGAGGGTAGTCAAAGGTACCCCCGAAGCAGTTCAGTACGTTCGCGAATTTCCTTGATTTGATTAATCACAGGATTCACTTCAAACATGTACATTACTCCAAAATGGCTGATTTACCGCGCACCGATATCGACAATAAATACGGTAAATTATCTACAAATATTAAAAACGCCCGATTTTAACAAAAAACCGAGCGTTTTATTAGCCTTTTATGTCGATTATAACGATATTTTTATGTCGCTTTTTGTAGCTCTCGAATAATCAACTGTAACGAGAATTTACCACGGAATTCATTTATATCGAGTTGATAAGCAGCTTTCACATAACGCACTTCGGTATCTGGCCATGCACGCACATCAACACCAAATGCAATACCGTCAACTAATCGTCCTGATTGATGTTTTAAAACCAGTTTTAAGTGTTTTTCACCGACAATGCGCTGCTGTATTACCTCAAACACATGCTCAAACACTGGCTCTGGAAATTGCTGTCCCCAGGGGCCGGCATTTTTTAGTAAGTTGGCAAACTCCATCGAAAAGCACTCATTAGGTAATTCACCGTCGGTAAGTAAAATACTTTGCTTATGCTCTTCAGTGAGTGTGTCTGTCACCATTTGCTCAAACACGGATTTAAACTCAGTAAAACTTTGCTCATTGATACTCAGCCCGGCCGCCATAGCATGGCCACCAAATTTACTGATCAAATGCGGATAGAGTGTATTTACTCGCTCGAGTAAATCACGCATATGCAGCCCTTCAATAGAGCGGCAAGAGCCTTTTATTTCGCCGTTATCGCCCGCTGCGAAAATAATCGTCGGGCGGTGATACTTTTCTTTTAAGCGACCAGCCAAAATACCAATCACACCTTGGTGCCAATCAGCTTGGTATAAACAAATGGCATCAGGCACTGACTCAGTTTTAAACGCTAAACGGTCAAGCACCGCCTGTGCTTCAGTTTGCATGCCCTGCTCTATTTCACGGCGCTCGTGATTGAGGATGTCGAGCTCACCGGCAATTCGACGTGCTTGATTTATATCGCTTGATAACAAACAGGCTATACCTAAACTCATATCATCAAGACGCCCTGCTGCATTTAAGCGTGGTGCCAATGAAAAGCCAAAGTCACTGGCACTTAAACGGGCAGCATTACGATTTGCCACTTCGATTAGGGCACTGATACCTGGGCGTGTTTTACCACTGCGAATACGTGCTAAACCTTGATGCACTAAGGTTCGGTTATTGGCATCAAGAGCGACCACATCGGCAACGGTACCAAGGGCTACAATATCAAGTAACTCAGCCAAATTTGGCATTGGATTATGCTGAAAATACCCTTGTTCACGTAAGTGGCTACGTAAAGCAATGAGCAGATAAAATGCAACCCCAACGCCTGCTATCGATTTCGATGGAAACTGACAGTCATGGCGATTCGGATTCACGATGGCATCGGCATCTGGCAGGGCTTCACCTTGTAAATGGTGATCAGTTACCAGCACCTTAATTCCTGCTTGCTTTACAATGGCAATGCCATCGATACATGAAATACCGTTATCAACAGTGATCACAAGCTCGGGTTGCATAGTCACTATTTGCTCAGCAAGCGCAGGACTTAAGCCATAACCTAGGCTGAATCTGTCAGGTACCAAGTAATCAAGATTCTTTAAGCCAAACATCGCAAGACCTTGCATTAAGGTTGCTGTGCTGGTTGCACCATCGGCATCAAAGTCACCGACGATTAACACGCGACTTTGAGCCGCGAGCGCTTGTTGCAATAGCACCACAGCTTTGTCGATATCTTTAAACAACTTAAAGTCATGTAATGTCGCAGCGCTATTATCGAGTTCGGTGGCACTTTGCACCTGTCGAGTCGCATATATTTGCTTAATTACAGGGTGTAAATGGTGTGGTAGATGCGAATCATCAACATGAGGACGAGCTTGAATTATTTTTTCCATGTCGGAAATGGTACTTCTTTGCTTAATACAAATAAAAAAGGCCTACGACAAATAGGCCTTTTCGTTTAAAAAATCAGTTATGAAGATGTTTTTGGTAAGGCATCAAGCGCTTGGCTAATTTGCGCAGCTGATTGATAACCTGGGATCATGGTGCCATCTTCTAAAATAATTGCTGGAGTACCCGACATACCAAAGCTTTGACCTAGTTGGTAATGCTCAGCAATTGGTGCGTTACAACCAGGCACATCTGCAACTTCTGCACCCGCTTTTGCTTCTGTTAACGCTTCAGCAGGGTCTTTAGCACACCATACATTCATTAGATCTTGGTAACCTTTACCACGTAAACCACCACGTGGGAAAGCAAGGTATTTAACCGTGATACCCGCATCTAAGAAATCATCAAGTTCACGGTGTAACTTACGGCAGTAACCACAGGTAATATCGGTAAAGACTGTGATTGAATGCTTTTCGTTTTTCGCTTTGTAAACGATCATTGAGTCTTCGTATTCAGCAATGCCTTCTTTACGTACATCGCTCAGTGCATGCTCTGTTAGGTTAACTCGGTTATTAAGGTCAATCAGTGTTCCTTGCATTAGAAATTGACCGTCTGGGCTTGCGTAAAGTACACCCTTATCAGTAATTAGTTCTTTAAGGCCTGCCACTGGGCTTGGGTTAATTTGCTTAACGGTTACGCCTAATTCAGCAAACTTAGCAATAATAGGGGCATCAGCAGCGTCTGTTGTTGATACGCCATTGGCAAACACATTTAAGCTTGTGCCTAGTAGTGCTGTGGCTAAAACTAACTTTTTCATAAATATCCTATATCCTGATCATTTTTCATATAGACCGGTACATCTTTAAAAATCTTGCACTAAGCACGTGGATGATGTTGCTCGTGTACCGACTTCAATCTTTCATTCGCTACATGGGTATATATTTGTGTTGTTGATAAGTCACTGTGACCTAACATCATTTGCACGACTCTAAGGTCCGCCCCATGATTAAGCAAATGCGTTGCAAACGCGTGTCTAAGCGTATGCGGTGATAACGGCGATTCAACTGATGCCAAAATAGCATAGTGTTTGATGCGATGCCAAAAAGTTTGTCGTGTCATCCCAATCCCGCGCTTAGATGGGAACACAAAGTCAGTGGCATGTTTAATCATTTGCGAACGACCCACTTTTAAGAACTGCTCAAGCCAGTACATAGCTTCTTCGCCCAGAGGAACTAAACGCTCTTTGTTACCCTTACCTTTTACAAAGACCACCGCTTGGCGCAAATTAATTTGCTCCATTCTGAGCCCCACCAGCTCTGTAACACGAAGCCCTGTGGCATATAACAGCTCAAGCATGGCTTTATCGCGAAGCCCCATAGGCTCTTCTATGTCTGGGGCTGCAAGCAGAGCTTCGACTTCGGCTTCTGACAGCGTTTTTGGTAATGACTGCCCAGCTTTTGGTTGAGCAATATTGACCATCGGCGAATCGGCAATGGCTTTTTCGCGTACAAAATACTGATAAAAACGCTTAAGCGCACTGATGCTTCGCGCTGTGCTGCGCGACTTTAGCCCTAAATCAACACGGTATGCTAAATACGCTTCAATGTCATCAGAGCGAACAGCTAGTAGGTCTTTATCTTTTAAAAATTGGCAAAACTTTTCAAGGTCACTGCGATAAGCAGCGAGTGTATTTTCGCTGACCCCCTGCTCAAGATACAGCGTATCTAAAAATAACTCTAAATGTTCGGCGTTATTTGCTGTTATTACACCTTTTTGGGCTTGTGAATTATTATCAGCCACGCGTACTCTCATCCTTATCAAGGTATCAATTGATTATACCTTACGGTAAACTTACGCCTATCATATCAGGCAAATACACAGTGATAAATACGATGCAGATTGGTTTATTTTATGGTTCTACAACCTGCTACACAGAAATAGCGGCAGAGAAAATTCGCGATATTATTGGTCACGACATAGTGAGCCTTCACAATATCAAAGATGAGCCATTAAAAAATGCAGAGCAATTTGATTTCGTGATCTTCGGCATTTCAACTTGGGATTTTGGTGAGTTGCAAGAAGATTGGGAATCAATCTGGGACGACATTAGAGATGTTAACCTAAACGGCAAAACCGTGGCTCTGTTTGGTATGGGCGATCAACAAGGTTATGGTCAGTGGTTCCAAGATGCGCTTGGCATGTTACACGATGAAATTTGTGATCAAAGCATTACCTTGTTAGGCAAATGGCCTAACGATGCAAGTTATGAATTTGAGGCTTCAAAAGCACTCACTGAAGATGGCAAACAATTTGTTGGCTTAGCCCTTGATGAAGACAGTCAATACGAGCTTAGTGATGAACGTATCGCAAGCTGGGTTGAACAAATCATGACTGAGTACAGCGAAAGCTTGTAAGTCATGAATAAAAAAGCCAAGCATCGCTTGGCTTTTTTAATGGTTATTCAACACGTTGCCAATATTGATTACGATAGAAGAATGCAATATATCCGCGTACTTCAAGCACCTTACCTTGTTCTTGTGGGGTCAGTTTAAGGGTATAGGTTTTACCATTGTTTGGGTCTAGAATTTCACCCTCTTGCCAGCTACCATCGCCAGCATCTGTAGCGCCTTCTATAATTTTTAACCCTAAAATAGGCTGATTTTTCTTATCACCTTTACACTCTTCGCAGATTGCGTCTTGCTTGGCTGGGTTAAGGATTTTTTCAACACTACCAACCAATACACCATCTTGCTCACTAATACGTACTAAAGATTTCGCTTCATTCGTTTCTTCGTCAATAGTTTTCCAAAGACCCACAGGCGTCAATGCAGCAAAACTCAACTGAGAAAATAATAAGGCAGATAAAACAATTGATAAACGGAACATAAAAAACTCGTATAAAACTTAAGACTTTGGCACTATATCAGGGCTTAACCAAACACACCATTTTGCTAAGCTCCGAAATCGACACAACATTGCGAGGGAACACAATGAGTCAATTCACATTAATTACCGGTGACATTGTCAGTTACGACAGTAATCAGGTAGCTACAATTAACGCCACGGGCGAAATAAAAATAAATCGCTTTGCTGAGCCATTATTTATTCCTGATAGCGCTAAAGCCGCCATTGAGCTGGGTCGGCTTGATGATAACTTGTTTAATTTAAAAAAGTTATTACGTTCAGGCTATGCCGACCCTTGCCCTACGACCCGCGTGCTAATTGAAACCACACATCCTTTACCTGAAATCAACGGCCTGCTGATAAAACGCCGCTTTAGCATTATTGACTTTTGCAGTGCCGAAATAGAAAAGTCGCACAGTAAAGCCGTGTTAGACGCCCTATTAGAGCTTGAATATGTGCAACAAATTCAGCTTGATGAAGTAATGCAATTACAGCCACCGGTACAATTTAAAAACCAATAAAGGTACAATAACTTATAAGTATGCTAATCAGCTCCTTCATTTGTAAAAGGAATAACAATGAAAAGTGCGCTACCTATAATGATTGCCGCAAGTATTTTGCTAACTGGTTGTGATGAATTAGAAGTTGAAGAAACTCATAACTTTGGCGATGAAATGTATGAGAACAATTACACACTCGTAAATACCACTGATTTAGAAGTGGACTATTACATGGCAAACACTGACCTGTTTGGTGATGCTCAAGAAGTTAAAGACTCTCAATACTATGTTGACACGCTTGCATCGCAATCACTTCCCGTTGATGTAACACATGCTCACAATGAACGTAGCCGTATTTCATTTTATGTAGTCGATCACAGCGACATAAGTAACTCAGCCACACAGATGTATCAGGTAGAGCAAAATCAACCTTATCATTTTGTGGCTTGGCAAAATGAAGAAAAGCTTCGTTTAACTCTAGTAAAAAAAGCTAATGATGATAAAGATGACTTTTTTGCTATACGTATTCTCGCAACTGAAAACCTTCGCTTAAAAATCGAAAATCAAATCGTCAATTTATATCAAAATCAATTAAGTTACTGGTACCACATTGATGACTGCGCTGATGATTTAAAAGTATCAAAGCTCAATGATGAAGATAAGCGAGTTTATGAACCTGTCTCAATCTGCAACGCATCATATGGGCAGTCATACACTTTACTTTTAAGTGAAGATGGCCTTGAAGCAAGCATTGCTGAATAACGATTACATCTTTAGGTAAAAAGCTTTACAGAGCTCTTTATAATCTTGGCTATAGCTGCCATCAGCTGCATGTATGGTTAACGATGATGTATCACATTCGCCGTTGTTTTGGCTGAGTAACAACAAGCTGCGACTTGGTTGTTTTTTCTCGGTTGTACGTACCAAGCAATGGCGATTTAAGTACCAGCCTGCCTGCTCAGCTACCGCAATGAATTGTTTTGCTTCTACGCAAGGCAAAATCACATTCAAAAGCGTTTTGCCGTGGCTAAGCCTAGTACACGCTTCTATCAATTCGCTGAAGCTAAGGCCGTCAGTATGGCGGGCAGTATTTCGAGCATCATTTTCACCTTTTAGGCTCTCATTAAAATACGGTGGATTGGTGATGATCGCATCAAAAGGCTCTGCTGCGCTAAACGACTGTACAGCCCCTTCGAAAAGGTTTATATCAGGCCATGGGCTAGCCGCAAAGTTTTCTCGAGCATCATTACAGGCACCCGCGTCAATTTCTATGGCACTTACTTTTGCTTCAGGCGCTCTTTGTTTTGCCATTAGCGCCAACAGCCCTGTGCCTGTGCCAATATCTAAAATGCCCTTAGCACCACTCACATCAGCCCACGCCCCTAACAAAATACCGTCGGTCGACACTTTCATCGCAGTGCGTGTTTGCGTTACTGTAAATTGTTTAAACACAAAGCCTGACATTTTTTCACCTTTTCATTCACCACAGCCGCGTTAACGCGTATAATTAGGCTCAATTGTCCTCTATTTATGTCACTCTATGCAATTTTCTGAATTTGATATCGATAACAAGCTGTTAAATGCCATTAATAAAATGGGTTTTGATACGCCAACCAGTATTCAACAACAAGCGATCCCTGAAGCTCTTCAAGGTCGTGATATTTTGGCATCAGCCCCTACTGGTACGGGTAAAACAGCCGCGTTTTTGATCCCTGCAATTCAATACTTGCTTGATTTCCCACGTCGCGATCCTGGCTTTGCGCGCGTATTGATCATGACACCAACCCGTGAGCTTGCTTATCAAATTCATGAGCAATGTGAATTACTCGCCGCACAAACTCATCTTAAAATTGGGGTTGTAACAGGTGGTATAAACTACGGGACACACAGAGAAATTTTCGAAAGCAATAACGATATTCTCATTGCCACACCAGGGCGTTTAATGGAGTACCTTGAAACAGAGAACTTCCATGCTGAAAACGTTGAAATGCTTATTCTTGATGAAGCTGACCGCATGCTAGACATGGGCTTTCGTAAAGAAATGCTACGTATTTGTGATGAAGCACGTAACCGTCGCCAATGTTTCTTATTCTCAGCGACCCTTGAAGGTGACAGCGTTGAGTTATTTGCAGAGCGTATCTTAAACGACCCTGCACTGCTTGAAGCCGAATCTTCACGCAAAGAGAAAGGCAAAATCCATCAATGGGTTCACCTTGCGGATGACTACGACCACAAGCTAAAAATGTTGGTTGAAACGTTAAATGGTGACGACATTCATAAAGCAATTGTGTTTGTTAAAACCCGTGAGCGCTTAGAAACATTAGTTGGTGAGCTAAACAACGAAGGTCTTCGTGTAGCTTGGTTACGCGGCGAAATGCCACAAGACAAACGCATGAAAGCCATGGAAAACTTTCACTCTGGGCGTAATAATATCTTAGTTGCAACGGATGTTGCTGCTCGTGGTATTGATGTTGCTGATATCAGCCATGTTATCAACTTTGATATGCCTCGCACCGCAGACGTATACGTACACCGTATTGGACGTACTGGTCGTGCAGGTAAAAAAGGCATTGCGATTTCATTTATTGAAGCTCATGACGTAGCCATTGTTGGTAAAGTTGAGCGCTACATTGAGCAAAAGCTTAAACGCCGAGTAATTAAAGGGCTTGAGCCACAGCACAAAGAAGCGAAGATCCCCTCTAAAAAGAAAAAAGATCCAGTAAAAATAAAGGCCAAGAAAAAAGCCAAAGCTAAAGTGAAGAAGAAAAAGTAGCTTTATTACCCTTACTGAAAAAATGCCGAGCTTGCCTCGGCATTTTTGTACCCTACCCAATTTTACCTAACGAGTGTGTAATTAGTTCACACTTTATTACTCACCCATCCCGTCAAAAAAAATAAAACCAATTAAAATCATAAGCTTAAATATTGGAATAATAATTGTTACTGGTTCAGCAATAGTTCACAGCAGACTAGATTAACGAGGGAATTGTATGAGCCGCTTCAAATTAACCGTAGTACTTACATCATTAAGCTGTATTTTTTTACTTGCATGCGCAACGAACGTAAGCGCTAACACCAGCGTGCTAACAACAAGCACATCGGCGCAACCGCGCTTACAGCAAATGGCTTTGCAGAAATTAACTAGTAATCCGAACTTTCGAATTGAAAACCTACAAGTGATTGTTGAAGGTGAGACTGTTGAACTAAAAGGCATTGCAGAAACGGGCTTTCAACGTGCTTTAGCACAGAAGTTTTTAGAGCACAGCCAAGGTGTGATGCAGATAAAAAACAACCTTAAAGTGAGTAAGCTTAATCACACATCACTTTAAGGCTAGGTTTACAGGTGGGGCTTGAACTTATTCGCCACTTGCTTGTAGATTGATAAATTTTGCAAGCTCTTCTGGTTGACCCATCAGCATTTGAATTTGCTGATTAATCTCCATCATAGTCTTACCTTCTGGTAATTTAGCTGACACAGAAAAAGACGATAAACCATTCACAAAGTTACTAATCGCTGTTGCAAGTTCTTCGCTTACTGGCACTTGCTGTAATTGCATCGCAACGACTTGCTTAAATTGTTCATGCGTCATACCTTGCGCAGTTAAGAAGCTATCAACGACCGCTTTAAGCTCACCTTCATCAGCAATCGACATATTGATGCTACGTGGCTCTAACTGCGTGAGTGCTGCCATCATCTTTGATTGCTGTTGTAGCTGCTGCTCTAAAGTAAGCTGACCATCAGCTGCTTCATTTTGCATCTGGCTCACAGCGAGTGATGCTTCCATCAGCGCTGTGGTTTTAGCTAAACCAAGATTAAAGTTAACGTCAGCCACCTCATTTGCAGTCACTTTAAGAGCAAAGTCGCTGTCGCCTGAAGCTTTATTATAATCAAGCGATGAGTCAACGTTATAGCTTGTTGATGCTAGCTTGTTATTAGAGTTTTCTGGCAGCTGTGTTAAAAACTCATCGCTAAAACGAAAGTTTTTCATAACAAAGCCAGTGTGAGGCGGCACCGCATCTACTTCGTAACCCGACACATCAATGCTATCGATTGTTGCAACAGGCTCATTGCTTATGCTATTAGAAACAGTGATATCAGATAACTGCATGCTGCTATCAAAAATACTGGCTGAGATATCGCTGTATTTAATTTCTACACCGCTTTGGATTGATAGAGCACTAATTTGCTTATCAACTACCTTTTTCACTTCCTGTGTAGCTGCGTAATTAGCGTAAGCTACGCCACCGACAGCTGCAGCAACAACCGCTGCAATAATTAACTTCTTCATTTTATTTCCTTTAATTGGTGTAAATTTTTTATCAGTGTATCAAATTGTATTTAGTTTATTAACGACAATAGCTCATGCACGGTTTTCACTGGGGTGATCTTCGCACCAAGGCCTTCCATTGATTTATGGTAATTACGATATGGAATAAAGATCTCAGTAAAACCGTGTTGCGCAGCTTCTTTAACTCTAGGTACGCCGCTGTCGATTGGTCTTACATCACCATTTAAACTTAGCTCGCCCATAATACAAGTGGTACGTGGCACCACAAATTCGTTCAAGCTGCTTAATAACGCAGCCACCAGCGCTAAATCAATACAAGTCTCTGACTCATCGATTTTTAAACCACCAACAATATTAAAAAAGGTGTCGTGAAAGATTTTTGTTTTTGTATGCTTACGTAAAATGCCCGTCAGCATCTTGATGCGGTTCATATTTAGACCAACACATACTCTCTGCGGGAATTCAGCTTCGGTTTCTGTGGTTAAACATTGAATTTCAAGTAGTAAGTTGCGGTTACCTTTACGGATACAAGTGATAGCAGAGCCCGGAGATTCAGTACTAGAACCAGATAAAAAGATTTCACTTGGGTTATCAACGCTCAACATTCCGCGCTCACACATTCTAAAAATGCCCACAGTGTCGATATCGCCAAAGCGGTTTTTATTAGCACGCAGTGTTCTGACTTGGCCATCGTTAGTATCGATATGTAATAAAGCATCAACTATGTGCACGAGTGTTTGCGGCCCAGCAATTTCGTTATTTTTGTTTACATGAGCAATGATGAACATAGTGACATCATTTTGCTTACAGTATTGTGTTAGTGCCTGAGCTGCACTTTTTACCTGTGAGGGTGAACCAGGGCTACCATTTGCCGTTTCTGTTACCACGGCCTGAATTGAGTCAATCACCGCGAACTTAATTTTGTTTTTATCAAGCTCTTCAATGATGGCTTCAACACTGGTTTCAGACAGCAAGTAAAGCTCATCTTCGTTGTAATCTAAACGTAAGCGATTCACACGGTTTTTAAACTGCGATAAAGATTCTTCGGCTGTGCAGTATAAAGAAGGCATTAGCTTTGACATACGTGCGACTAAATCTGACAGCAAGGTGGTTTTACCGGCACCTGGGTCGCCAGAAATAATGTTAACAGAGCCAGTGGTTACGCCACCACTTAGTACTCTGTCTAGCTCACCTATTTCCGTGAGGCGTTTTTCGGCCTCAGTGGTCGCAACTTCATTGATTTTCTTTGAGCCACCGCTAGCGATACCGGCATAGCCTGCCACTGCCGCACGGCTTGCCGCTTGCTTCGATTGCCCCGCTGAAGGCTTAAATTCTGCCAGCGTATTCCACGCTCCACACTTACACTGACCTTGCCAGCGTTGATAGTTCATGCCGCACTCAGTGCAGACAAATTCGATTTTTGCTGATTTTGCCATTCGGCCTTACCTATTTTGGTCGCTGTTTTGTGACTATTTCTGTATTTTCAAGCATATAATAGCTAAAGTAAAACATATGACTCAGGTAATTAAACTAGAGTCACTTTTGTAGTCACAAAAGATAATATGCTGTAACTTGCCCCATGAAAAACGCTTAATCATGCTAAGTGCTTAATTAAGAAATGGTTAAGGGCACAGTTTTTGCTTACAAATAAAACTTTACAGTGCTTGCCATTTAATTGGCGAATACATATAACAATAACTAATAAAATAAAAAACTAGTTACACTGCTTTGGCTTTCAATAGCCCGCTAGTATACCTACTTTTTTATATAGACGGTGATGGTTTTATAAATGGCTGAAGACATACTGCTTAAATATGAAAGCCTAGTTGAAGAACTAAAGGCACATTTAGGCACTCCCCAGTTCGACAAACTGTTTAAATCAAAGACAGCTAGCTTAACTAAGCCAGAGCAGTTTCTGATCAAAATGGAAATGTCGCGCTTATCTCAGCCTGTAGCACGCTTTATTGATTTACGTGGCCAGGTAACCGGCCAAGTCAAACCCTACGAATATGATGGTAAGCAACACTTTATGGACGATACAGCCATTGAAGTGTTTGAAGATGCTATAAAGCGCCACGGTGGTTACACCCTTGCCGTTTACGAAGCGGTAATGAATACCGAAAACAATCACCGCGTAATGCAAAAAAAAGCCGCTGAACAAGCTTTAACTGACGATAGTACCACGACAGAGCAGTCAGCCAAGGTCATTAAGTTTGCATCCTATGAAAGTCGCCGCGAAGAGCGGATGAACTACTCAATTAAAATTACCGTTGAACTAGATAAAGACAATAAGGTTGCAGCTTCCACCTCTGATATCTCTTTAAGTGGCGCAAAAATCAAGTTAGCACCACGGTATAAAGTTAAAAAAGGCCAATTAATTGGTCTGCGCTTAGTTGGCCTAGAGCAAGATTTTGAACTGGGCTTAAAAAACGGAATTCAATACGAAGTGGTTGCGGTAGAAAAAGTATCCCGTGAATACAACCATGTACGCTTAAAGCGCACCTTTATTGAAAATAATGATAAGTTTGATGAGTTCTTAGAAAGCTTTATTCACGGTAATAAACGTCGCTATAAAGTGAACTTAGACAATACCTTAGATGCGGTTGTATCGAAAGGCTACGAGCAATACTACATTCCACGTGTTACCTCGCTTTATACTTTTTTGAGCTTACAAGGCGACAAGCTTTATCCTAGCCTTGCGTTAACCACAGAAAATAACATTTTTATTCAGCGCTATTTTTGTGATGAGCGTAAGTTGTCATGCTTATATAGCATTATAAATCAGCAACGTTTAGGTCACTTGCTCAGTTCACCAGATGCGGTAAAAGAAGAATACCTGTACACCTTCACTCATACCGTTGCTGGCAAAATTTATTACTACTCAGCTACACGAACTGAGCTTGATAGCCAACCACAACTGAGAGATTTATTTTTCGGCTTTGGTAGCCAAAAAGACAGTTGGCAATGCTTTAAGCTTCAGTTGATGCCAAGCCATCCGGAAGATTCGTATATTCCGCTGTCGCTACCAAGCAGTGCTGGTAAAAACATCGAAAAACTAAATAAGCCACCGACACCACGGGTGCAGGGGTTGATTAAAGATGTTAAATATCTACTGATTTTGACCTCGGTGGGTACTAAGTTTGAACAACAAACATACCAACAGCTTGATTATAATAAAGATGCGGTAAACCAACTTAAACAGTTTGGTCACAGTAAGCATAAAACGCCTCCTCATTTAGAGCCTGTGGCGCTTGAGTATGTGAACCTTCGTGCTCATAAACGCTATTTATACAAAACAGCTATCAGCATTGAACATCATGAGCAAACAATTACAGGCCATACTCGTGATTTGTCTGTGATGGGCTTGCAAATTGAATGCGACCAACCGGTTGAGTTCAAAAAAGGCGATATCATCAAACTAAACTTGCCTGATTTGCAAAAAATTACCAAAAAGCACGATTTAACAAATCTGGCTTATGAAGTAATGGCTATAAGTAAATCACTGACAACAGTAAATTTAAAAGTGCATAAAGTTGGTGACTTACCGCATATGGCGATTAAGTTTTTCACCGTATTAATCGATAACAACAAAGACAAATTACGTGTTTGTGAAGAAACCCCTAAAATTCCGGGGCTATCAACTGCACTCAGAAATATGGTGACCAAAAGCGTATGCCAATTCCCGTTTTATTTACATAAAGAAGCTGCCCACTTTAAAGCTGGCGCTATTGGCCAAGGCTTATATCCAAGCCCTCTTCATGTACTACTACAAAATTTTGCGTTATTGAACGAAACAACCAGCATCGACGGATTCTTATCAACGGATCAAATTACAGAAGTGATCACCCCGTTGATCAAAGACCGTAGTCGCCAAGATCCACCTCTGCCATTTACCCTATTTGTTCGCTTTGATCCGCGCCAAGCCGAAATAAGCGATGCAATTACCAGCCGCTGTATTAGTGAAGATGATTACAAACCACAAACTTTGTTTGTGAAAAAAGCGCTGAAAAACGATTTAGTCTTTGTATTTCGTTTATATGTATCACGAACTGGTCGCCCTGATATTGATTACTTAGCGAATGAACTCAAATATATTAGTCAGTACGCATTACATAAAGCAAAAGACTTAGAAGAAGCACTATGGGCAGTAGCTGGTGTGGGTGATTTAATTGATATAACCGAAGAAGCGCTTACCCATTTTGATATTGACCAAAGGCTGATCAATGAAATGAGCAAACGCAAAGCGACTTGGTTAAAGCGAGTAATCTAACGGTAGAGAGAGTAAGTAAGCAACTTGCAGTAATGAGCCTTCATTAATTGCAGTTTGTGCTTGCTCAACTACTTTAGGTTTACCATGCACAGCAACACCAAGCCCTGCCGCAGCCATCATTTTCAAATCGTTCGCACCATCACCCATAGCAACAGTTTGGCGGTTGTTTAATGTAAGCTTTTGTTCGATTCGTTTAAGTACACGAGCTTTTTCCTCAGCATCAACAATCGTGCCTATGACCTTGCCTGTTAAACAGTTATCTTTAAATTCAAGGGTATTGGCATGCACTTCATCTAAATCAAGCAGTGACTGTACTTGCTCAGCAAATGGCACAAAACCACCTGATGCTATTGCTAAATGCCAGTTATGCGCTTTTAGGTATTGGCATAATTCACTCACGCCCGGCATTAGCGGTAAACGCGCTTTTAAGCCATCAATTAAGTCTACATCGATACCTTCAAGCTTAGCGACACGTTGCTTTAAGCTTTGTGCAAAATCCAGCTGACCGGCCATTGCTTGTGCGGTTACAGCGGCAACTTCGTCATAAACATCGGCAAGGCGCGCTATTTCGTCGATGCACTCGATAGTAATGGCTGTTGAGTCCATATCCATCAGCAATAAACCTGGTTCATTCACTGTTGGTGGATTTGTTAATTGCACCAGTTGAATACCCAATTGCTTAGCAAACTCAACTAATACCAAAGGGCTTAGTGCTGTTGTTGTATCGCTATGAAAGCTCCACGCTACTGGCATGTCTGAGATTGGCTGATAACAACAAAGCGATAAATTGCTAAACCCTTGCGCTGCTAAAAAATCGCTAATAGCAAGTAATTGCTCAGCATTAAGCTCATTACCAAAGGCAACACTGAACACGCCTTGATTTGCTTTTGGCGTAAAGTCTGTTGTAATAAGGTGTTTGTTTTCAATTTTATACCAGCAATTTAGGCTGATTTGTTCTGCTAGATTTGCTGAAGGTGTAGCAGCTAAGCTAAGCTGTGACATAGTGGCTCCACATTAGACTTATGTCTGTCCTTGGTCGTGCATTTGGCACTCGCACTCAAGGGGCTGTTAAAGTTATCATGTTGTACCATCAAATTTAAAAGCTGTCAGTAACGTATACGGTGACTATGAAAAATAACCAACTTAAAATTCCCTTTTCAGCCACTTATCGCCAACGTGTTGTGCGCTTGAGCTTGGCTGCAGCCTGTTTTGTGCTGTTAAGTTGGGTTGCCATGAATAGTAGCTTTCAAAGCCACCAATTACTTTATGATAGTGCTGACAGCACCGCGATAAGCTTAACCAAGTTTATGGCACTAAATGCAAAAACCCCACTGCAAGAAAAAAACAAACCAGAGTTAAATGCTTTGTGTAATCATATTGCTGAAGATGAGTATGTTTTAGCGGCAACGATTTACGATCAACAAGGTATTCAAATTGCGGCCAGCGATAATTGGCAAAGTCACCACACTTTTGGTTTATTACCTGATTCAACGCCGGGTATCAGCAAACTTAAAACCCCATTTGTAGAGCCGGTGATAAGTGATGATGAAAGGCCAATTGGCTTTGTGTCGATTACCTATTTAACGCAGGCTTCTATTGCAACCAGCCACAGTAGTTTTCATGATTTAGGTCGCCAAGTGTTATTAATGTTAGTGATCACCTGTATTTTTACTTGGCAGCTAGGGCGCGGCTTAAAACACTGGCAAATCAACCGTTACATCAAAAAAAGTGCAGAGCAAGAATCATAAAGTTTAGCAGCCAATTTCTGCTTTGTATCGCCTGTAACGCCTTTAAGCTCACATAAATGAGCAAATACATCACGCACCTTAAGTGGTGTATTAATCTGCCCTTGAAAACCAGCTAGCGGCATTGATGGCGAGTCGGTTTCAAGCACTAAATACTGCGGTTCAATTGTGCTTATAACTTTACGAGTTTTAGCAGCGCGCGGGTAACTAATCACGCCACCAACACCAAGCTTAAACCCTTGTTTAATATAACTATGAGCTTGTTGCTCTGAACCTGAAAAGGCATGAATAACACCTCCATACTTTGGCTTGCAGCGCTTAAATGAGCGAGCAATTAAGTCATGGCTTTGTCTGTGATGTACAATCAGTGGTAAAGCGAGTTGGTTGGCAAGCTCTATCTGCCCTTCAAAAAGCTGCGTTTGTTTATCGAGGTTGTCGATACTGCGATCAAGTCCGCACTCACCGATGGCAATAAACTGCCCAGTATGGGTTTTCGCTAATTGCTCTAGTTCAGCGAGGTGATGAGCTTGGTGGTCAGATAAAAAATAAGGATGTAAGCCTAAAGCAACTGAAATACTTGGCTCTGATTTAGCAAAAGAGAATAGTTTTGTAGATTGTGCCAAGCTCACACCCGGCACAATAAAATGCTCGATCCCTACTTGCTTGCATGCCTTGATGAGCTCTGTGCGAGTCTCATCAAATTCGCTAAAATCAAGGTGGCAGTGGGAATCGATAAAACGCATTTACGGATTTAAACGACCAAACTGCCAACTACCGTCGGCTTGGCGTTGATACATAAAGCGGTCGTGTAAGCGGTGTGCTCCGCCTTGCCAAAATTCGATTTTAGTAGGCTCAACACAGTAGCCTCCCCAAAAATCAGGCAATGGAATTTCACCCTCTGAAAACTTTTGCTTCATTTTCGCAAATGTTTCCATTAGTACCTTACGCGATGACACAGGACGACTTTGCTGAGATGCCCATGCAGCTAACTGGCTTTCTTTAGGACGCGATAAAAAGTACTTAGCCACAGCAGTTGTTGGTAAAGGTTTAGCTTCACCATAGACAATGACTTGTCGCTCCATGTGGTGCCACGGAAAGTGGAGAGAAATTTTGTTATTACCTTTAAGCTCCTGCGCTTTGCGCGAGCCGGTATTGGTAAAAAACACAAAGCCATTTTCATCAAGATGCTTTAACAGCACAATACGCTGTGAAGGCTGACCATGTTCATCAACCGTTGCGACGACCATCGCCGTAGGATCAGGCAGATTAGTGGCAACAGCTTGCTCAAGCCATTTTTCAAACTGCTTGATTGGAGACGCATCAAGCATGTCTTCAGATAAACCATCCTGTAAATATTCACGGCGAATATCTTCAAGTTTCATAAAATTCCCTCTATCGCTACTATCAGCTATCAGCTATCAGCTATCAGCTATCAGCTATCAGCTATCAGCTATCAGCTATCAGCTATCAGCTATCAGCTATCAGCTAAAGATTAATCAAGGTTATTGAGCTGTCAATTTTGTTGGGTTTCGCTACGCTCTACCAAACCTACAGTGCTAGGTTCTAGGTTCTAGGTTCTAGGTTCTAGGTTCTAGGTTCTACAAGCTACTCCCCTAGCGCCTAGAGTCTAGAGCCTTCGATTTATGTTGGATTTCGCTGCGCTCTACCCAACCTACGAAGCAGAATTTACCTAAGTAGTTTAGCCTAAGACAAGACGGAAAACCGACTTATCCCTATGAGTTCTTATACTTTCTGCAAGTGTAGGAGTGCTAGCAAGGCAATGAGTTTATTTATGCCAAGGAGCATACGTGTTTTGTATGTGACTTAGGCTAAATAAACTCATTAACGCAGCTAAAGCGAACTACACGAAGCAGATTACATTTGCTCCATGACTTCGATACCTAAAAGATCCAATCCTGACTTCAATGTCTTAGCAACCAAATTACACAGTACTAAACGGCTGTCACGAACACTTGGTTCTACGCCTTCTTTTAGAACTGGGCATGCTTCATAGAACGTCATGTATAGGCTTGCTAGTTCGTATAGGTATCCACATAATACGTGCGGTGTCGCTTCGCTGATCATTAGATCGAGTACTTCTTCTAACTGAAGAAGTTTAAGTGCCAGCGCTTTTTCTTGTGGCTCGTTGATTGCAATATCTGCTGTTAATGACGCTGCATCGATACCTGATTTACGGAAAATACTGCGAACACGTGTGTATGCATATTGTAAGTAAGGTGCTGTAGCACCTTCAAAGCTCAGCATCGTGTCCCAGTTGAAGATATAGTCGCTAGTACGGTGCTTAGAAAGATCCGCATATTTCACTGCGCCAATACCTACTTTGCGGGCAATTTCGCTACGCTCTTCGTCGCTTAAATCTGACTCACGCTCAGCAAGTTTAGCTGCTGCACGCGTGATTGACTCTTCAAGTAAATCAGCAAGTTTAACGGTACCGCCAGTACGTGTTTTGAATGGCTTACCGTCTTCACCCATCATGGTGCCGAATGGGCAAAATTCATAACTTGTTTCATCACGTAATAAACCGGCTTTACGTGCTGTGAGCTCAACTTGATTAAAGTGTAAGCTTTGACGTGCATCTACAAAGATTAAGATGCGATCAGCACCCAGTTTATTTGAACGGTAATCACAAGCAGCTAAGTCAGTTGTTGCATATAAGAAACCACCACCTGATTTCTGTACGATAAACACTGAAGGCTCACCGTCTTTGTTAGCTAGTTCATCTAAGAACACCACTTGCGCACCATCAGACTCAACAGCAATATCTTTGTCTTTTAATAGTGCGATGATGTTTGCAAGTTCACTGTTGTAAGCACTTTCTGCCATGATGTCATCTTGCGTAAGTGTTACGTTTAGGCGCATGTAAACTTCTTCAGAGTGCTTTACAGAAGTGGCAATGAATAACTTCCAAAGTTTTTCACAGTGTGCGTCGCCGCCTTGTAATTTAACAACGTAATTACGGGCTTTGTCGGCAAAACCGTCTTCATCATCGAAGCGTTTTTTCGCATCGCGGTAGAAGGTTTCAAGATCGGCCAGCGCTACAGACTCTAAGTCTACGCCTTGGTTGATTTGATCTTCTAAGTGCGCGATTAACATACCAAACTGAGTACCCCAGTCACCCATATGGTTTTGACGAACAACTTCATCACCACGGAACTCAAGAGCACGAACAACTGCATCACCAATGATGGTTGAACGTAAATGGCCTACGTGCATTTCTTTAGCAAGGTTAGGTGATGAGTAATCAACAACTACTTTTTGCGCTGTTGCATGAGGCGCAACTGCTAGCTTTTCGTCTTCATTTGCCGCTTTTAAGCTAGCTGATAAAAACTCAGGCTTTAAGTGAATATTGATAAAACCAGGGCCCGCGATTTCAGTTTTTTCTGTGATATCTGCAAGGTCTAGGTTATCGATAATTTTTTGTGCAAGTTCACGCGGGTTTGATTTTAATTTTTTAGCCGCGCCCATTGCGCCATTGATTTGGTAATCACCAAACTGTGGACGTGTGCTTTGTGTTACCGCTGGATTAGTGTCTTCAGGTAATCCTGCTGCAACCATAGCAGCAATAGCTTTGTCGATTAAAAGAGTACGAATATTCATTGTAATTTTTACCTTTATGGCCCGCTGTACGGGCACTTAAATTTGAAGCAGACTTAGCGTATTAGTTTTCGCGCGTATGGTTAAACTTGATATCTGGATAGCGTTCCATCGACAAGTTTAGGTTTACACGGCTTGGGGCGATATAAGTAAGGTTATCGCCACCATCAAGCGCTAAGTTGCTTTCGCACTTACGCTTAAACTCTTCAAGCTTTTTGGTATCGTCTGAGCTTACCCAACGTGCAGTGTTAACACTCACACCTTCGTAAATCGCATCAACGTTGTATTCTGCTTTTAAGCGCGCAACAACTACGTCAAACTGTAGTACACCGACCGCACCTACGATAAGGTCGTTATTGATAAGCGGTCTAAATACTTGCACAGCACCTTCTTCAGATAACTGAACTAAGCCTTTTAACAATTGCTTTTGTTTTAATGGATCTTTTAAGCGAATACGACGGAATAATTCTGGCGCGAAGTTAGGAATACCACCAAACTTCATTTTTTCACCTTGCGTGAAGGTATCACCAATTTGAATTGTACCGTGGTTGTGTAAACCAATGATGTCACCTGCGTAAGCATCTTGCGCTCGCTCACGGTCACCGGCCATGAAGGTTACCGCATCAGAAATACTGACTTGCTTACCAATACGAACATGGTTCATCTTCATACCTTGGCTATATTTGCCAGATACAATACGCATAAAGGCGATACGGTCACGGTGTTTAGGGTCCATGTTCGCTTGGATTTTAAATACGAAACCAGAGAAGTTATCTTCAGTTGCCGCAACTTGGCGGTCTTCTGTTTCACGTGGTAATGGCGCAGGAGCCCACTCAGTTAAGCCATCAAGAACATGGTCAACACCAAAGTTACCAAGTGCTGTACCAAAGTAGACAGGTGATAATTCGCCAGCTAAGAACTGATCTAAATCAAACTCGTGCGATGCACCAATGACAAGCTCTAGCTCTTCACGAAGCTGCTCAGCAAGTTCGCTACCAATAGCATCATCAAGTTCTGGGTTATCTAAACCTTTAATAACGCGCACTTCTTGAATTGTGTGGCCTTGACCTGTGCTATACAAAATCGTTTCTTCACGGTGAATGTGGTAAACACCTTTAAACTCTTTACCACAACCAATTGGCCAAGTTACCGGCGCACAGGCAATGTTTAGCTCAGTTTCAACTTCGTCTAATAACTCCATTGGATCACGAATATCACGGTCACACTTATTCATGAAAGTTACGATAGGTGTGGTACGTAAACGTGTTACTTCCATTAATTTACGAGTACGATCCTCAACACCTTTCGCTGCGTCGATTACCATTAGGCATGAGTCAACCGCAGTCAGTGTACGATAAGTATCTTCAGAGAAGTCTTCGTGTCCTGGAGTATCAAGTAAGTTAACTAGACGCTCATTGTAAGGAAATTGCATAACAGACGTAGTTACCGAGATACCACGTTCTTTTTCCATTTCCATCCAGTCTGATTTTGCGTGCTGGTTTGAGCCACGACCCTTTACGGTACCCGCTTTTTGAATCGCTTGTCCGAATAACAGAACTTTTTCTGTAATAGTGGTTTTACCCGCATCCGGGTGCGAGATGATCGCAAAGGTGCGTCGTTTATTAATTTCGGTAGTTAAATTAGACATGTAAGCTGCTTTTAGTCATAACAAAGCGCACTTAACTGCCTTATAAATTATAAAGCTCGGTGCGCACTGTAAAAATAAAATAGAATTGCCAAGTATTATACCTTGTTTGTCTTAGCCAAAAAAGCAGCGATTGTAAGTAATTATTCACCTTTCGTTGCGGATTTTCGTTGTTCACTTTTTTGCTAAGCTTGTGTAATCAAGTTGTAACGCATACTATTGATAAATTGCACGGAGGGATATCAATTTAGGTCATGAAAACCAGTAAGCTCAGTATTCGATTATTATGGTATATCACACCATTAGTGATCTTACCTTTGTTGTTTTTAGGTGGCTTTACGTTAACCAATGTGACCAATTCAACAAAAAAACAAGCTGAGCTGATTGTCAGTCGCTTTGTTGAGCAACAGCAGCAAAAAATCTTCAATTACATTGACTCATTTCACTCGATTACCCGCTTGCTTTCGACCTCCCCTGTATTAGCAGACTTTTTAGCCCGCGAACCTGAATCAAAAAATCAATACATTGAACGCCTTGGCGAATTAATGAATGTATTTGCAAGCTATTCAGAAGCTTACCCTGATATAGTGAGCATTAACTATGTTGCCCCAGACGGTAAAAGCGATGCATTTTATTCAAGCCAATTAACCCCTGCGCCAAAAAGTTACCCGTTTTTTGATCAAGTACTGCAATCAAATTTGCGCCAACAGCAATTTATGATCTCCAAAGAAGATGGCTCAACTAGCCTGTACTTTGTGCACCCCATTTATAATATCGATTACTACTTAAAACAGCCGCAGCAACTTGGGTTTATTGTTGTTCATGTTGAACCGTCGATATTAAATGCCAGTATTTTAGAAGCTCCGTTTAATAACACTCTAAATTTGTTTTTGACCACTAAAGGGCAAATTTTATTTAGCTCAGACTATGACCTACGCGGCAGTTACCTAAGTGAATACGAGCTTGAACAAATTAAGAGTTTGGCCGATTACGGCAAACTAGCCAGTATTGAGCTGTCGAGTATCGATAAAGAAGAGCGCATCATCTACGCAGTACAAATGACCGACGGTGATTATTTTATCTCTACCACTCCCAAAGATTTGCTATATCAGTCTGGTAAAGCTATCAGTTTAATTACTGCATTAATTGTTATTATTTCGGTGATTTCACTGCCTATTTTGATCTACATTGTGGTGCGCAACTTACTACTCACCCCAGTCGAATTATTAGGGGCTGCAAGTCACCGAGTTGGTGATGGTGATTTATCGGTGTATTTGCCCGCCCATACAAATGATGAAGTAGGTGTGCTTTTTAATGACTTTAATCACATGGTGAACCAAATTCGTCATTACCAAGACGAGCTTGAAGAATATAAGCACCACCTAGAAGAAAAAGTTGAAAGCCGTACTAAAGCCCTCGAAGCGATGAATAGCAAGCTAGAAGTGGCCATTGCGCAAGCTGAGCAAGCAAACCAACTGAAAAGCCGCTTTTTAGCGAATATGAGTCATGAAATTCGTACCCCACTTACCGCAATTATGGGCTTCACAGAGCAACTTCTGCACAACAAGGATGCGGTGAATGATGAGCAGCATTTAAGCACCATTTTACGTAACTCTAAGCACTTGCTTGAGCTCATCAATAACATTCTTGATTTATCAAAAATTGAAGCTGAAAAACTCGCCGTTGAGCGCGGGCCATGTAATGTAGTGCAGCTTATTCATGATATTGATTCGATTATTCGTCCGTTAGCTAATGAGAAGCAACTGGCGTTTAATATCAACTACAAGCTACCAATACCTAAAACTATTAATAGCGATACCACACGTTTAAAACAAATTTTGATCAATATTGCCAGCAATGCGGTTAAGTTCACTGAGAAAGGCAGTATCTCGATTGATATTAGCTACAACAGCGAAAAACAGCATTTACAATTTGCGATTCAAGATACCGGTATCGGTATGTCTGAGCGCGAAGTCGAACGGGTATTTAAACCGTTTGAACAAGCCGATGCGACGACAACTCGCCGCTTTGGTGGCACGGGTCTTGGCTTGTGTATATCGAAGAACTTAGCCCAGTTATTGGGTGGTGATGTGCAACTGATTAGTGAACCTGGAAACGGCAGTTGTTTTACCGTACAAGTTGCTGCTCACTTAAATGCCGAACAGCTTAAGTACGAGGCCTTTATTCATAGCTATGAGCAACTATCGCCAAGTAAAGACGTTCAGCTTTCATTCGCAGCAAACAGTTTTGATGCCAATATACTGGTGGCCGAAGATAACCCAGATAACCAGTTGCTGATCAAACTACTGTTACAAACTTGGGGGCTTGAGCCTGACATCGCGAAAAACGGTGCAGAAGCAGTAGAAATGGCATTAGTTAATGATTATCAGCTGATCATCATGGATATGCAGATGCCAGTCATGGGTGGCTTAGAAGCAACGCAAATGCTACGTCACGCAGCCTATGATGGCCCTATCATTGCGCTTACGGCCAATGTAATGAAGACCGATGTTGACACCTATATTGAAGCTGGCTGTGATGAAGCACTCGCCAAACCAATCGACAAAGATGCCCTAGAACAAGTGCTTGTTAGTTACTTACACATTGAAAAAGATAGTCAAAACAAGTGGGAAAACTTACTAAAAAGTGAAAAGTTCCAACAAATTAACGACAACTATCGCTCAAAATTACCTGATTACTTAAGCCAGGTCGTGCAGTTGTATCGCGCTAAAGAGTGGGAAGCGCTACGTTCATTAGCACACAGCTTAAAAGGCAGTGCGGGATGTTTTAGTTTTGAAGCCATTCATAAGACAGCTGGTCAGCTTGAAAATGCGCTACGCAGTAATCAAACTGAACAGGTGGAGCAATGCTACGATGCGCTTATCAATGCCCTTGAAGAAGCATCTTAAAGGCTAAAGCTCATCCCCATTAAAATAGCGTCTTCGTTGCCTGTCGCGGTTGGGTAGTAGTTCTTGCGCACCGACATATGTGAAAAGCCAGCGCTTTCATACAGGCCAATAGCAGGAGCGTTCGACTCACGCACTTCTAAGAATAGGTTTTCAGCTTGGTGCTGCTCGCCGTGCTCAATAAATGCATTTAACAACTGCTTAGCAATGCCCTGCCCTTGGTACTTCGGCGCAACACAAATATCCATTAAAGTGTAATCTGGGCCCGCTTGTTCACCAATATAAAAACCTAGCATCTCATCACCTTGAAAAGCAGCTAGGTTAAAATAACGCCCAGCTAAACACGACAGCATAGTTTTCTCTGTCCACGGGTGACTATGGCAGGCGTTTTCGATAGCCATTAACTGGCTAATATAGGTTGCATCTACAGGTTTAAAGCTTATCAAGTTGTTCACCGATTAAAGACCAAAGTTGTTTTTTCTGTTCGCCATTCAGCTTATCGCTTGGTAAGCCTAAGCAACCCTCTTGCCAGCTAATATTTGCTGTTTTAACGATTTGAGTAATAACTAACGGCGCAAATGCTTTTTCGAGGTCTTGGTGAAACTGTAACGGAAGCGTCAATGTTTCTTGTTGAGTGTTTGGTATCTGTTCGCCAGAAGCATCAGGCGCAGTTCGATAGTGTTGATTCAACTCTAAAGATTGTACAGAGAATATCGCAGCGTAACTTGGATTCATAACAACTCAATCATGATTAAGAGCAAGTAATATAGGGAGATTTGCGATTAAAGTAAAGAAGGAAGAAATGGCAGGGGCGGAGAGATTCGAACTCCCAACCGTCGGTTTTGGAGACCGCTGTTCTACCAATTGGAACTACGCCCCTGCAATGACGACGAATTATATAGAGCTTTTTTCAAAGGTAAAGTAAAAAAACACAGTTTTTAGTTTAACTGCTTCTTAAATAAACAAAACGGCGAATTAGCAAGCTAATTCGCCGTTTTTGTACCAATTCAGGTCAGAATAATAAAATTATTCCCACTCGATTGTTGCCGGTGGCTTACCTGAAATATCGTAAACAACACGTGAGATACCATCGATTTCGTTGATGATACGGTTAGAAACCACACCTAAGAACTCATAAGGTAAATGTGACCAACGTGCTGTCATAAAGTCGATTGTTTCTACACAACGTAGCGATACAACCCAGTCGTATTTACGCGCATCACCCATTACACCGACCGATTTAACTGGTAAGAATACAGTGAAGGCTTGACTTACTTTGTGATAAAGCTCTGCTTTGTGTAGCTCTTCAATGAAGATAGCATCTGCGCGACGTAGTAAGTCACAGTACTCTTTCTTGATTTCACCAAGTACACGAACACCTAAACCAGGACCCGGGAATGGGTGACGGTAAAGCATGTCGTATGGTAGACCAAGCTCAAGACCAATTTTACGTACTTCATCTTTGAATAGCTCACGTAACGGCTCAACAAGACCCATTTCCATGTCGTCTGGTAAACCACCTACGTTGTGGTGAGACTTAATTACGTGTGCTTTACCTGTTGCAGATGCAGCAGATTCGATTACGTCTGGGTAGATAGTACCTTGACCTAACCATTTAGCACTTTTCAGCTTTTTAGCTTGCTCGTCAAATACTTTAATGAAGGTATGACCAATCGCTTTACGCTTATCTTCTGGGTCTGACTTACCTGCTAAGTCTGCTAAGAATTGATCTTCAGCATCTACTTTAACAATGTTTAGGCCAAACTTGTTACCGAACATGTCCATAACTTGCTGACCTTCGTTTAAACGAAGAAGACCGTTATCAACGAATACACACGTTAGCTTGTCGCCGATTGCACGGTGAATAAGCATGGCAACAACAGATGAATCAACACCACCTGATAAACCTAAGATAACTTCGTCATCACCTACAGTTTCCTTAATACGCTCAATAGCATCGTCGATGATTTTAGCTGGTGTCCATAGTTTTTCACAGCCACAGATATCAATCGCGAAGCGCTCAAGTAAACGTAAACCTTGGTGAGTATGAGTTACTTCTGGGTGGAACTGTACGCCGTAAAAACGTTTTTCTTCCCAAGACATTGCAGCATGTGGACATGTTGAAGTTTTAGCAGTTGTTTTGAAAGTCTCAGGTACTTCCATCACTTTATCGCCGTGGCTCATCCAAACGTCTAGTACGCCTGCACCGCCATCAGTAATGTGGTCTTCGATAGCATCGAATAACGCACAGTTACCTACTTTTTCAACTTGCGCATAACCAAACTCTTTCTTATCAGAGCTGTGTACGCTACCACCTAGTTGCGTTGCCATTGTTTGCATGCCGTAACAGATACCAAGTACTGGAACGCCTGCGTTAAATACATACTCAGGAGCACGTGGGCTGTTTTCAAGTGTTGTAGACTCAGGGCCACCCGACAAAATAATACCTTGTGGATTAAATTCGCGGATTTGCTCTTCAGTTACATCCCATGCCCATAGCTCACAGTAAACACCAATCTCACGTATACGACGTGCGATTAACTGTGTGTATTGCGAACCAAAATCTAAAATGAGAATTCGTGAATCGTGAATGTCTTTGCTCATGGAGTATCTCGTTAGTCAGGAACTGCTCTCCCAAAGGGAGATGATCAATAAATTAGGGCTAGCAAATGCTAGCCCATGTAATTTCAATACCTTAAGGTAATTAACCTAGGCGGTAGTTTGGCGCTTCTTTAGTGATTTGCACGTCGTGAACGTGTGACTCACCCATACCAGCTGAAGTTACGCGAACAAATTGAGGTTTAGTATTTAACTCTTCAATTGTTGCACAGCCAGTTAAGCCCATTGCACTGCGTAGACCACCCACTTGTTGATGAATGATTGTCGCGATAGGACCTTTATAAGCAACACGGCCTTCGATACCTTCAGGAACAAGCTTGTCTGCTTCGTTCGATTTTTGGAAGTAACGGTCTGATGAACCTTCTTTTTGGTCCATAGCACCAAGGCTACCCATACCACGGTATGATTTGTAGTAACGACCTTGATATAGCTCAACTTCACCCGGTGCTTCTTCAGTACCGGCTAACATTGAACCCACCATTACACATGATGCACCAGCAACAAGTGCTTTTACGATGTCACCAGAGAAACGGATACCACCGTCAGCAATAACAGGAATATCACGGCCTTTTAAGCCTTCAACTGCGTCAGAAATAGCAGTAATTTGTGGAACACCACAACCTGTTACGATACGAGTAGTACAGATAGAACCAGGGCCGATACCAACTTTAACAGCATCAACACCCGCATCAGCAAGGGCAATCGCGCCTTCAGCTGTTGCAACGTTACCTGCTACGATTTGTAGATCTGGGTATGCTTGACGTGTTTGTGCAACACGGTCGATAACACCTTGTGAGTGGCCATGTGATGTATCGATAAGTAATACGTCAACACCTGCTTCAACAAGTGCTGCGATACGCTCATCAGTACCCGCGCCAACACCAACAGCTGCACCTACACGTAGACGACCTTGATCGTCTTTACATGCATGCGGCTTGTCTTGTGCTTTTTGATAATCTTTTACAGTGATCATGCCTTTAAGTTTAAATGCATCATCAACTACGAGAATTTTTTCGATACGGTGCTCGTGCATTAGACCTAAGATTTCATCACGGTCTGCACCTTCTTTAACAGTCACTAACGATTCTTTTTTCGTCATTACTGTAGAAACAGGTTGCTCAAGTTTCGTTTCAAAACGCATATCACGGCTTGTCACAATACCAACAAGGTTATTGTCAGCGTCGGTTACAGGGAAACCTGAAAAACCTTTGTCTTCTGAAAGCGCGATAGCATCAGCAATTGTAAGATCCGCAGTCACAGTAACAGGGAAAGAAACAATGCCCGCTTCGTAAGTTTTAACTTTACGAACGTTTTTAGCTTGCTCTTCAATTGTCATGTTTTTGTGGATGAAACCTAAACCGCCCTCTTGCGCTAAAGCAATCGCTAAGCGTGCTTCTGTTACAGTATCCATAGATGCTGAAACTAGCGGCAAGTTAAGATTGATACCACGCGTTAAGCGAGTTGAAATATTTGCCGTGTGTGGCAAAACAGTAGAATGACCTGGTACTAAAAGTACGTCGTCAAAGGTAAGAGCTTCTTTAGCGATTCTTAGCATAGTGCAACTTCTCACATGTGGATCTGAGTATAAGGAATTGCGGCCAAATTTTATCAGCGTTGTGAGCACGAGTAAATAAAATTATTCATTTATTTGTGTTAAAGTACACAGAGAATTTTTTACTGGGGTTTTTAATGGCTTTTACGCAATCAACACAGCCTGTTTACACGGTCTCGCGCCTAAATAAGGAAATTCGCCATGTTCTTGAACAAGGCTTTTCATCGCTTATCTTAAATGGTGAAATTTCTAACTTTATAGCCCCTGCATCTGGACACTGGTACTTTACGTTAAAAGACGACCGAGCACAGGTAAAAGCGGCAATGTGGCGCGGCAATAATCGCGGCCAAACTTTTCGCCCGAGCAATGGTGCACAAGTAACTGTGCGTGCCCGCGTATCTTTATATGAACCTCGTGGTGATTATCAGCTGATTGTTGAGCATATGGCCCCTGCAGGTGAAGGCTTATTAAAGCAAGAATTCGATGCGCTAAAAATGCGCTTAGCTGCCGAAGGTCTATTTAGCTCAGCCCATAAAAAACCATTACCAACCAATATTAATCGCGTTGGGGTAATCACCTCAGCCACAGGTGCGGCTATACGCGATATTCTAACGGTACTTAAACGCCGTGCTCCGCAGCTTGAAGTCGTGATTTACCCAGCTATGGTGCAAGGTGCAGATGCCCACAGCCAATTAATAGAAAAAATAAACATCGCCAATCAGCGCAACGAAGTAGATGTGCTTATATTAGGTCGTGGTGGTGGTTCACTCGAAGATTTGTGGTGTTTTAACCATGAGCAATTAGCTCGCGCTATTTTTGAAAGTCGCTTACCTATTGTTAGCGCCGTTGGTCACGAGGTCGATACCACAATTAGTGATTATGTTGCCGATATTCGCGCCGCAACACCTTCTGCAGCCGCAGAGCTAGTTAGTCCAAATACCGAAGAGCTACATAACAAAGTTACGCAGTTAGTTAGGCACTTAAATCATGCCTTTAAACACGCTTTAGCTGTAAAACGCAGTACTGCCACTCAATTTGAGCATCGCTTGCAGCTATGCCATCCCCGTAATCAACTCAATCAACAAGCGCAAAAACTAGATGAACTTAGTTTGGCCTTACACAGCGCAATGAGTGGCAAAATCCAGCGATATGAGCGAGTACTTGCTAACCTAACACCACGCTTAATGCAACGTTCTCCTGAAAAGCAGCTAGCGAAAAGCGAGCATCAACTGGCGCAATTGCATGCCCGCCTCACACAAGCGATGCAGCAACAACTTTCAAGTTCTCGAAACCAGCTTTCTTTACAAGCGAGCCGTTTAGATTCTGTGAGCCCACTCAGTGTGTTAGCACGTGGTTATAGTATTACTAAAAACCAGCACGGTAGTGTAGTGAAATCGGTTAACGATGTAAGTTCTGGTGAGCTTATAACCACCGAGCTTGCAGATGGGCAGCTACAATCAAAAGTTGTATAAAATTACTGCGTGCTTGCGATGATTGTTAGACTATCGTCACTTGAGGTGGTGGAGGTAAATTTAAATTGCTTCCACCAGCTTTGTTCCATCATCTTATCGGTCATGTTACGCCAATAATGACTTGGCAAATCATCAACATCCTCTGGTTGCAATAGCTTAAACTGACACACAGAGCTTTTGCATGTAGAGACACTGAGCTGTGGTTGCACTGGTAAATCGGCCATGATTAAAAAATCACTCATGGCTGTTTCAACTTGGTAGGCCCAAGCCTCATCCCGAGATTGCTCTTCTAACAAGGTATAAAGTTCATCCAGGTGTGAGTCGATTTGCTGTGGAGGTATCGCACTTGAACGGTAACTAGCAATCACAGCTTGTTGATTTTCGACTTGTAACTTTAACTCTACTATTTGTTGCTCAAGCTCGCTTTTGCTATCAGCTACTGAACTATCTGAATTAACTTCAGCGACTTGTTTATTAATAACAGGCGCTATAGCAGTGGCTTGCTGCTCTGGTGCTTGAACTATTTGTTCTTCAACAAATTCTTGCTGGTAAGTGTGTGGCTGTTGTTGTGGGTCTGATTGAAAAAGTGACATAGCGACAGCGCCACAAATAAATGACGCTGTAACTGCTAATCCGAAGGATAACTTAGACAATTCCATTGCTCTTTTAAAGTGTAAAACTACAACATAGCACTGGTGTGGGAGGCATTACTAGCGGTAGTCGTACCATCATCTAAAAAGTTTTGGTTCATGCTCTCTGCTGGACAGGGACAGCTCGGTTTGCCGACCACTTTAGCAGGTACCCCAACCACAGTTGTGTGTGCTGGAACTGCACTTAACACGACAGAGTTTGCACCAATACGCGCCCCCTCTCCTACTTCGATATTACCTAGTACTTTTGCACCTGCGCCAATCAAAACACCGGCGCGAATTTTTGGATGGCGGTCACCTTGCTCATTACCCGTACCACCTAAGGTTACAGATTGTAGAATCGATACGTTATCTTCAATAACTGCTGTTTCACCAATTACAATCCCAGTTGCATGGTCAAACATAATACCATGACCAACTTTACAAGCAGGATGGATGTCAACGCCAAATACTTCTGAGGTTCTGCTTTGAATGAAGCGAGCAAGCTCTTTTCGGTTTTGTTGCCATAAACAATTTGCGAGTCGGTGTGCTTGTATTGCATGGAAGCCTTTAAGGTTCAAAATAACAGTTAAGTAACTATCGGCCGCAGGGTCGCGATCTTTAACTGCTTTTATGTCATGAGCCACATGCGTCAGCATTAGATCACATTTAACAAAGGCTTGGTCGAATAATTCACGGATAGTAAATGCTGATACCACCGCATCTGCAAGTTTATTTGCCACAATAAAGCTCAGCGCCGAACCTAAGCATTCATGATTTAACACGCACGAATAAACGTGACTTGCTAAAAGCGGTTCACGGGAAACGACTTCGTTTGCTTCATCTCGAAGCTTTTGCCAAATTTCATGACGCATAATATTGCCTTTCTGGTTGTACCTAACTGCTAAGCCTTAAGTTTAACGGATTTGTAGCAAGATGTACTAACCCGTTGTTTATTTGTTCTGGTTATATCTAATAACCAGAGTAACAATACCTATTTTTACTCTTTTTGCTGTGCTTTTTTGCCAATCGCATATGACAGTAGCAAATTCTAACTCTAGCCGAGAAACTTAATTAAAGTGCTTATTTTTCAATGACAAAACAGATATGACATCTTGCCTGTCATATGCCAAAATAGGAACTGGCATATCGCTGACGGCGTAAAAAACAAAAATAATCATTAAATTTACATCATCAACTTAACAAGGAAACGATGATGAAAAACGACGTACTAAACTCACACAAGCTAGGTTATAAATTTTACTTTCAAGATGGTGACAACCAAATCGCATGCTTTGGTCATATCATGAGCGGTAAAGAAAAAGTATATGTAAACGACGAATTGGTAAGTGAAAAACGCAGCTTCGGCTTTAAAAGCCATCATGACTTTAACTACCAAGGTAATGCTTATGCAGTCAAATTTGAGATGCAAAATATACTGACAGGCAAGCTTGAATGTTCGTTTTATAAAGCTGACAAATTAGTTAAACAGAGCACACAAACCTCACTTACTGATAATCCAAAACAAGTAGCTTTGGTTACCTTAGGTTGTTTTATTGGTGGGGCAATATCGGGTTATGCTGTCGTTACTTTTATTGAACCATTTCTTGGGAAGTAAGTAATGCAACTGAATCCCAATACAATAAAAGCACTCAGGCTTAAATTCGATTGGACGCAGCAGCAACTAGCCGATGCCTGTGATGTAAGCCTACGTACTATTCAACGAGTTGAAAAAGAAGGTGCGGCATCAAAAGAAACCACTATGAGCCTATGCGCAGTTTTTGAAGTGCGCCAAGGTGAGCTTATTAAGCTCGATGACGAAACACCAGAACAAAGCACAACACATGCAGTGAGTAAGCAAAATCTCGCTGCAATCGTAGCGGCTTCTTCGTTTGTAAGTTTTGCGCTTGGTATGGCAACGGTATTTGTTATTTTTTAGGAGTGATAGATGACCAAAGAACAACGCGGCTACGCTACACTTATCGGCTTTGTAATAGCAACCATGCTATTTGCACTAGCAGTTAAAATTGGCGCAATGCTTTAGCATTTCTAAGCATATAAATAAAATATAACTGTCAGAACTGAACGTTGAGCTAGGTGCTGGCAGTTTTTTCATATCAGCACCTACAGATATCTGTAGATATCTACTTTCAAATAGCCAAGCTATAAGTAAAAGACAATACCTTATTAATTGTTTTTTATGTAAACCACGGTGAAAACCCAGCATTTATTGCTAATCTTAAAAAAGTGACAATGGCTAGGAACTAATGTGGTTGAATCAAAAGAGTTTCTAAAATCAATACTCGATACGATCTCTGAGCATATTGTGGTGATTAATGACTCGGGTGATATCAAGTTTGTAAATCGTAGTTGGCAGACATTTGGCGATGAGAATAATTGCCAGTGTAACACTCAATGGGAAGATCAAAACTACCTTGCTATTTGCAAATCAGCTGCTACCAATGGCGATGAATTTGGTGCAAAAGCCTACACCGGAATAAACCAAGTTATTAAGCAACAACTCTCCGAGTTTTACCTCGAGTACCCTTGCCACAGTGATACCGAAAACCGCTGGTTTATGATGCGCGCAGTGCCTTTAAAACTTGGCACAGCAGGTTATGTTGTGATCAGCCACTTGAATATTACCGAACGTAAAATCGCCGAGCAGCAAGTACAAGAACTCGCCCGTATCGATGGCCTCACACAAATAGCTAACCGACGTCATTTTGATGATTTTTATAAACAGGAATGGAGTCGCTGTGCACGTTTAAAGCACCCCTTGTCGTTAGCCATGATCGATCTTGATAACTTTAAGTCTCTTAATGACAACTTTGGTCATCTGGTGGGTGATATTTGCTTGAAAGAAGTGGCAAAACTATTACCAGATTATACTCGCAGACCTGGTGACTTGTGCGCTAGATACGGCGGTGAAGAATTTGTACTGGTACTTGGTAACACGCAAAGCCATCAAGCACAAAAACTCGTGACGCGTTTTATGGCAGCGCTAAATACGCTTCAATTACCAGAGCTTGCCGGTCATCCCTTGACGGTTAGTATTGGTTTAGCAACTATCTGCCCTAGTAGCATTGATGATGCCATGTTACTCATTGAAATGGCTGATAACACGCTTTATCAAGCAAAAGAAGCTGGCCGAAATCAGCTTGTGGTTGCTGATAACATCGAGCCATTAAACATAGAAAAATGCCCCTGATTAGGGGCATTGATTAGAGCCTGTTTATTCAGTTATTACTGAAATACTTTTTCGACATCAAGTACTGAAATGTTTTTCGCTGGTATTGCAAGCTTATAGTCTGCAATCACTTTATCTTCAGCAACAAGTTCTGCTGGTTTTTCAGCGTTATACACCATTGGTGATGTTTGCTCTGAAGCAAGGCGCTTTTGCATGTCTTTGCCGTCACCAGTAATAAACACATAGTGAATATTCTCTGTTTGCAGGTTATCGCGAATAACACGGTTAACATCATCAAGGGTTAGCTTTTCAAGCTTGCCGCGCACATAGTCAACAAAGCTCTCAGTGTTATAGAACTCACTATCAAGTGCATAGCCTAACTGGCGATCTTGGCTTGCAACCATTTGTGGCACAAAGTTAATTAAGAAGTTACGAGTCGCTTCAAAATCTTCTTTGCTGATGCCATTTTTAATTAGCTTATCAAGCTCAAATAATGCCGTACGCGTTGCAAAATGCGCATCGTTATTAGAACGAAGCGGACGTAACCACACTTGGAAAATTTGCTCTGAACGACCTAAGTTAGCATCAGGTTTCGTTTGGAACATACCGCGCGGGAAGTACTCAATGTATGCATAATCACCATAGTTCATACCACGGGTTTGACGAATGCGCTGATACAAGAAGCTGTTTGAGCTGCGGTGTTCGCCAAAGTAAGAACGCACTAACCAAAGCGCTGTCCAGTCATCGCTACTACGAATTGTATCGATTGGGAAACCAAATGACACAGCGGTAGATTGCGCTGATTTTTCAACAATCGTTGCATGATGACCTTTAAGTTCTGGCGCATCAGGGATCGTTAAGCGGCTTTCTTTACCTTGTGGAAGCGATGTTAAATCTTTCATCATCGTCGATTTAACATCACTCGGAATCGCACCAATTAGACCTACTGTTAACTTAGATTGAGTAAACTGGTTAGCATAAAACGCTTTTACATCGTCAAGTGTCAGTGCTTCAAGGTCTGATAAATCACCATAGTTATAGCTTTCATACGGGTGGCCTTTATAAAGCTGATGATAAAGCACTTCTTTACCTAGCTCTTCGTCATTTGACGCTTTCAGGCCTGCTTTAATGCTATCAATAAGCTCTTTTTTCAGACGCTTGAAATCATCTTCTCTAAAGCCAGGATTTAACAACTGGTCGCTAACAAGTGCATACCACTGCGCGGCATTGTCTTTATGTACACGGCCGCGTAGTGAAATCATCTCTTTATCGATTTGATAGCCAAAGCTTCCCGCTAGTGGGTATAACGCTTTTTGAATATCTTTGTAGCTCATAGTTTCTGAGCCACCTTGCGCTAGCATCGCTGCAGTGAGTGCTGCTAAGCCTTTTTTACCATGTGGATCAGCCGCTGCGCCGGTATTAAATAACCAGTTAACATCAACCAGTGGTGAGCTATTGGTTTTATCAAGTACTTTAAAGTGACGCTCTGTTGGGGCTTGCTCGATACTGGCAACCAAGGCATTTAAATCAACTTCTTGCTCAAAACCAGCCACTTTATCAAGCGCCGACATTGTCACCGTGGTACGGCTCGGATCAACAAAATATTTGTTTGCTACCGCTTTGATATCATCCGGAGTGATGCTGTCAGCTGTGGCATAAAGTTGGTTAATCACTTCAGGATCACGCTCAAAGTGCATGTAGCTTGCAAGTGTTGAAGCTATTGACTGCGATGAATCAAGACCATTTATAAAGCTATACTTTAGGTTTGATTTTAAATCCGCTAACTTTTGCGCATCTACTAATTCAGTACGCGCTTGTGCATAGGTACGGTTAATCGCATCACGGGCTTTAGCCAGGTCCGCTTCGTTTTCGACTTTTACAAACACATGTAATAAACCCGGATCTTTAGTATCTGGGTTATAGGTAAACATTTGGCTGGCAATTTGTTTATCAACAACAAGCTCTTGATAAAGTGCCGAGTTGTTAGAGAAATACAGCTGTGAGATCAAATCAAGAGCAGCACGGTCTTTTTGAGTTGGATCCCATTCAGTGCCTTTATAAGACACAAGCAACCAGTGGCCTGGTAAACCATCATTTTTTTCATGTACATATTTTGCGGCTTGTTGCTTTGGTTCAACAGGAATATCTGCTTGGTAATCACCTTTTTTCCAATTACCCCAATGCTTTTTCACCATTGCCATGGTCTCTTGTGGATCAACATCACCAACAATGACTAAAGATACATACTCAGGCTTATAAAATTTAGCGAAAAACTCTTTACCATAGGCCATTTGATCAGGCATAGCTTCAATGTCTTCGAAAAAGCCCATGGTGGTGTGCTTATAGGTATGCTTTTCGAATGCTTCGTTACGAACCGCAGAAAGTAACTTACGAATTGGGCTAGCATTATTCTTTAAATACTCACCTTTTACAGTCAGCGCTTCGGTGCGGAACTGCTCTTCGCTGTAAGTCAGGTTTTGGAAAATATCAGCTTCAATTTCGAGCACTTTATCTAAGTGCTCTTTTGAGAAGTTTAAGTGATAGTTAGTGTAATCGTTGGTCGTATACGCGCGATTATCAACACCCGAGTTTTTTAAAATATCTGAATACACATCTTGTGGGAATTTTTCAGAGCCTTTAAACATCATATGCTCAAAGAAGTGTGCAAAACCGGTTTTACCTGCTTCAACCTCATTACGTGAACCAACCGATACTGGAATTTGCAGTGACACAACATCTGGGTAATCTGTTTTAACTACCATCACGCGAAGGCCATTCTCAAGCTCTTCTAATAGGTAATCTTGGCTAAATACACGGTTATCATCTTGGCTTACTTGCTGCTCAATTTCGACTTCTTTAACCATCGTTGACTGTGAGTTACTTGCGCAGCCACTTAAAGCAAGTGTTACAGCAACACTGGTTGCTAATAATCTAAATTTCATAATGTTCCCTTGTTAGTTATTTTTCTCATAATCATTGCTGCTTGATTATGCATCAAAGCGCCAGAAAATATGAGGGTCAGAGCAATAATTTATGTAAACAGGTGTGTCAATTTTGCGAAACGCTCAGCTTTAAACTTGAGTAAAATTCATAGTCATTGAAAAACTTTCAAGAAAAAAATCTATCTAGACGTCTAAATGGCTGCTATATTATTTGTCATAGACATTAGCACGAGCTGGAATGAGGATTATGGCTTTATCATTACAAGAGAAAATTGAAGACACCAATCAAGGTGTCTACCTAATTGGTACCACACCACCAAAGTCTGGTACTGATAAAGCACAGCTTGAGACCATTGCTCAGAAGCTGCTCGGTCGTTTACACGAAATTGAATACGACGGTGTAATCATCTACGACATTCAAGATGAGAGTAGCCGTATTGCAAAGCCGCGTCCTTTTCCGTTTAAAGAAACGGTAGATCCTCGTGAATACAGTCAGTTACTACGTAGCTTGTCACAACTTGATGTGATCACTTATAAAAGTGTTGCCCAGCGTGGAGAAGCTGAATTTACCGAATGGTTAAACGAAACACGTAACGACTTTGAACTAAAAAACTTAGTGTTGGTGGGTAGCCCATCATCTCATGGCGACATCAAATTAAGCCTACCTGATGCATATAAAACGCTGGCAAAACAGAACAGTGATGTATTTTTAGGTGGTGTTACTATTGCCGAGCGCCATGCCAGCAAACGTAATGAACATGAGCGTTTAGTTGAAAAAACAGCGCAAGGTTGTAAGTTTTTCATCTCACAAGCCGTTTACAATGCCCAAGCAACGATTGATTTAATCACCAGCTATGCGCGTAGCTGTAAAGCACAAGGCACAGCACCAAAACGCATTATTCTGACGTTTACCCCTTGTGGTGGTGAAAAAACCTTAGAATTTATGGAATGGTTAGGTATTTCTGTACCAGAAGCGACTAAATACCGCATGTTAGATTCGGCAAATACATTGAGTGAATCAGTGCGAATTTGCCGTGAGAATCTCGACTTAATTTTACAAAGCTGCGCACATTTAGATGTACCGCTAGGTTTAAATATTGAGAGCTTAACCAATCGTAAAGAAGAAATTGATGCGTCAATTAACCTTTACCGTTTACTTAAAGCAACTATGGAGTTAAACCTAGCTGAGAAGCAAATAGCTTAGCGTGCTGCCTTAGAAGCTTGCTTTTTCTCATACATATCTTCATCTGCTCGTTTTAATAGCTCAGCAAAGTTTTCTTTTGGCTGAGCTATTACCCCTGAACCAATACTTAAGCTCGTAACAGGAATGCCCCGCTTCTCTAAATTAGATTGATAGGTGGTGTTGAGCTTATCAGCGATGCTGTCTATGCAATCACCGGGCTGAACTTGCAATAACGCAATAAACTCATCGCCCCCTAGGCGGCCAATAATATCGGTTTCACGTAGGCATTCTTTCATGGTGTCAGCTAAACAAATCAGCGCGAGATCGCCCACTTCATGGCCATACGTATCATTGAGTGGCTTAAAGCTGTTTATATCGATAAATAGACAACTAATATCAAAACCAAGTCGTTTCGATATATTTAATTTATGTTGGCAAAGCAAATCTATTGCACGGCGATTATAAATATTGGTCAATGAATCAAGCATGGCAATTTCACGCATTTGCGTAAAGTTGTCTAACAGTGCAAGGTCATCTTCGACCATATCGCGAAGCTGCTCGATTAGTTCTAAAAAGCTCTGTTGATAATGGGTTTGTTTAAAATCCATAACACAAAAGGTGCCAAAGGGCTCGCCACTTGGCCAGCTAATTGGCACCCCAAGATAAGACTCAAAACCATCTTTTACCAGAGGGCTGTCATCCCATTGACTGTCTTGGCTGGCGTGATCCACATAAAGCGGTGCCATGTCACGCAGTACTTTTTTGCAGAAGATATTATCGTCGGCGCTTAATTCAGCCCCGGCATCATAGGGGTTTTCTTGTTGCTCACTGGAGACGATAATACGATAAACATCATCTGTTTTATGAACGATAAAACCTGCGGGAGCAGAAAACAACTCGGTCATGAGATCAATTGTTTTCTGCCACTTTTCTAAGGAGAACTGTTTATCAGCGCGGCGGAACGTCCATTTATTCTCTTCTAACATACTAAACTCTCAACTTTAGCCGGAGGATAGTATAAATATATGCCAGATTTAGGAACGTCTCCTACTTTTTTGCCCTAAAATACGTTTTTTATCACGAGAGCGGCGTGCCTTATTAGTATTTTTACGAACTTGCTTTGGCTCTTTGGTTAAATCAGGCTCATACCCTGGTAACCACTGCGGCGTGAGTCTTGTGTCGAGTAAGATATCTATTTCGTCCAATAGCCACTGCTCATCGATGCTAACCAGCGACATCGCCATCCCTTTCTCGCCAGCACGTCCTGTTCGACCAATACGGTGTACGTAGTCCTCAGCCACATAAGGCAACTCATAGTTAATCACATACTTGAGTGAGGCAATATCAAGACCACGCGCAGCAACATCTGTCGCAACCAGTACTCTTGTCGCACCTGATTTAAAATTTTGCAGTGCTTTATCACGCGCACCTTGGCTTTTATCGCCATGAATAGATTCGGTTTTTAAGCCGTCTTTACACATTTCTTTAGCAAGCACATCGGCGGTTTGTTTAGTACGAGTGAATATCAGTACTTGCTGCCAATTTTTCATGCCAATCATGTGAGATACCAGCTCGCGCTTACGGTCTTCATCAACCGCATAAACTAGCTGCTCAACTTCAACCGCTGCTGAGTTGCGTTTATTCACTTCAACTAATTTAGGATCATTTAATAACTGCTTACTGAGTTTAAAGATGCTGTCGTCAAATGTGGCTGAAAAAAGTAAGGTTTGGCGCTCTTTCGGCACATGGCGCAAGATACGTTTAATTTCGTCAATAAAGCCCATATCAAGCATGCGATCAGCTTCATCAAATACCAGCGCATTGATACTTGAAAGCTTAATACTGCCTTTGATCACATGATCAAGTAAACGCCCAGGTGTTGCCACTACAACCTGCGCCCCTTTTATGGCTTTAATTTGTGGGCCAATACTAGCACCGCCATAAGCCAGTGCTGCTTTTATTTCAGTATGCGCAGCATAACGCTCTACACTTGCAAATACTTGCTGAGCGAGCTCCCGGGTAGGTGTTAAAATTAGGACTTTAACGGCATCAGGGAGTACTTCAGCAGATAGCAAATTGTGCAGTAGTGGCAAAACAAACGCGGCGGTTTTGCCCGTTCCCGTCTGTGCACTGCCCATTACATCAGCACCCGCTAAAATAAGTGGGATTGTTTGCGCTTGAATTGCTGTAGGTGTGTGATAATTCTCTGCTTGCAGGGCTGTTAGCAATGCAGGGGCAAGATTTAACTCTGAAAAGTTCGCTACTGACATAGTCTGAAGTACATTTGGCTATAAAAGCGCTATTGTACGCGGAACATCAGCAACAAAAAAGGCGCAATCAGCGCCCTTTGTAGCAATTGTAAAGATTACGCTGGTTTAAGTGATTCTTTACGTTGATTATAAAAACTAATTAGGTCATCAACCGTTGCTTGGCAATAGTCACGAATGCCAGACACAAGCATGTGTTTTTCACCCGCCCCTACTTTTTCGCCATTTTCTAACAGGTTGAAGCGAAGCGTGATTTTGCCGCGTTTGCCAGTAAACTCAAAATCAGGCTCAGCAAACTCTAACTCAGGTGCGCTGATATCAAGACGGTCAAGATTAATCAGCATTGATTCGTAAATCACCATTGGACGGGCTGGATTGATCATTACATCTTGCTTCCCCATCAATGGAATAATAACATGCGGGAAGGTCGTGCCAGAGAACTCAACATAGTTTTTGATTAAGCTATTTGTTAACTCAGGACATTGGCTAACAGCCCCTTCGCGTTTCACTTTTAGCATGACTTTTTCGCCATCGGTGATCGCAAACTCATCAGCCCCTTCAGGGAAAGTCAGCTTTGAATTTTCATCAACCATGCCTGCAAACGTGAATTCCATTTTTTCACTGATGCCATAGCGGTTTAAAACCAGCGAAAAAAGTAAATCGCCCGGCACACAAAACTTTTTGGCATCTTTATCGTGTAACGGATTGAAATCATCAGCCACTAACTTGGCAAAACGACAGCCTTGCTCACGTGAGATAGAAACGTAATCAGCATGTTGCTGATAATAAGGACTTAACATAATTGTTCACTGCTTAAACTACTTATAACCTGACTATACTACCAGATAAAATGAAAATAGAGGTCGAATCTGTTAATTATTAATCACGCGCTCAGCATATGTTTAAATGCATGAGCTAAAATAGTGGTTTTGATAGGCTAAATTTAAATTGTATCAATTTGTACGAAACAATTAACAAATAACGCAGAATAGTAAAGACTAAGGCCCAACTAAATTTAGTGAAAAACTATTAGCTAAAACTAAATATAAATTCAGTTTCCCTTTTAAAACAACAAGCTAACTTTAGAATATAAAGAAAATACGCCAATAGGTTGAAATTACTGGCTTTGCATAGCACCTATTTGTAGCTATAACGATAAATGAGGTATGATAGACACGCTTTTTTATCGTGTAATCGCCACTCATAGGCTGCATAAATAATAATTATAATAAACGGCAAAAAAATGAGTACTCAAAGTGAGTTGGGCAGGTTACATCAGCTTTCGATGGTTATTGTTACTTTGAAGAAAAGACTTCTAAAAAACAGAGACTTGGTTAAATGATAAACCGATTTAGTTGGCTATTACTGTTTTTTTGTCTTTGTTTTTCGTCGCTTTGTTTAAGCGATGACAGTCCCGAGCAACCTTTTTTTAAAGTCTCACCCACCGTGTGTGTGACAGATGCAAAACAAAAAGCCTGTGAGTTTAATATACAGATTCATTTTCGTGTTGCTCCCTTTAAAGAACTTTGTTTAGAAATAACTCAGCGTCCTCAATATACGCAGTGTTACAAACAAGGTGGTTTAATTATCGAGAAATTAACGGTTAAGACTGAGCATCCGCTTACAGTGAAATTAATTAATCCATTGAGCAATCAAGTTGTTAAGCAACAACTACTGTCAATAGCAAGCTATGAAGCTAAAGATTACCGAATAAAACGGCGCTTTGGCTGGAGTTTATAATGCAGCATATTTTTTTAATTGAAGATGATGTGAAATTAGCAAGCTTAATACAAACGTTTTTGTTAAAGCATGGCTATACCATAGATGTATTCAATACTGCTGAGGCGTACCGTAGCAGTGAAATCACCTTTATGCCTTCACTGATCATCTGTGATGTGATGCTACCGGATGGCAATGGCTTTGAGTTAATTTCTCAATTGAAAGAAAAGTACAGTTGCCCTGTTATTTTTCTAACGGCACTGGATTCTGTGCAATCACAAATTAAGGGCTTAAACCTAGGTGCTTACGACTACCTTGTAAAACCCATTAAGCCTGAATTGTTACTCGCCAAAGTTAAAACGATTATCGCCCACACTGTTGGCCAAGATAACTTTTCACACCAAATTGATATTTTGCGTATCGATAGTAAAAAACGCGATATCTATTTTCATAACACAGCATTGAACCTCAATGAAAGTGAATTTGAGATCATTGCCTACCTTGCGAAAAACACCCCTGAACCGGTTTCTCGCGAGGTATTATTCAAGCATGTTATTGGCCGTGAGTATGACGGACTTGACCGAGCTATTGATTTAAAAATTAGCCGTTTACGTAAAAAGCTAAAAGAAACCATTAGCGAGCAAAAAGAAACGCTAGATATCAAGTCTGTACGAGGTAAAGGATACAGCTTGGATATTTCAAAAATATGAAGCAGCAATTTTTTAAGCTGTACTTAATTATCACAGTAAGCTTAATTGCCTTAGTTTTAGCTTTTGGCCAGCTTTATAATCAGTTTTTTTCTGAGCACATACCGAGTGTGCAAATAAGTGTTGCTGAACTTGCTCAAATAGCTGAGCAAAAAGAATCTAGGATCAGCTCCTTTAACCAAAACGAGCTTGTTTTACCTGATTCATTACAAGCCAAATTCGATAAAGATGGCATTATCAGCGTCACCGAAAACAATCAGCAGTATATATACCTCAAAGGCAATAACGGTAGCATCCAAAAAGTTGGCCCCATTTCTTTGATTTCGCAAGCCAAAACTGACTGGCTTGCATTTTTTGCCTTTTACTTTTTACTTGGTGCGATGATCTTATTATTCATTCGCCCAGTATTTCGTGACTTGAGCTTATTACAACGCGCAGCTCATCGTTTTAGTAAGAAACCGCAACGTATAGAGCTTGATATAAAACCAAATTCATCTATTGCGCCATTAGCCAGCACCTTCACCCATATGTCTGAGCGCATCAATAAGTTTGTTCAGCTACATAATGACTTATCGCGTATTATTTCTCATGAAATTCGCACTCCCCTTACCCGTATGCGATTTGCTTTGTCGATTGCCGATTTGGAATCTCAAGAAGGTAGCCAAATTGAGCGTGATATTGATGAGATTGAATTACGTCTAGAGCAATACTTATCGTTCGCTCGCTTAGAGCACCAGCAAAGTGTATTTAATCAGGAGAAAGTTAACTTAGCTAAACTGATCAACACAGAAATTGCTAAATTCGATTTATACAAAGAGCTCGAATTCATACCAGCCCTTGAAATAGACACAGCCTATTGCGAAGCAAGCTTTATGGCAATCGCGGTACAAAACTTACTGATCAACGCCACAAAATACGCAAAACACACAATCCATATAAGTAGCACAGAACAAGCGGGCTATTACAGTATAAGCATTACAGACGATGGACCTGGCTTACCAATTAATGCGGATGCGTTAATTGAGCCTTTTAAACAAGGTGAAGGAGATAAACTAGCGAGTGGGTATGGATTAGGACTTTATATCGTGCATCGTATTGCCAGTTGGCATGGCGGTAAAATTAGCTTGGCTAACAGTTCGCAAACAGGCGGTGCAGAGATCACCATTCGTTGGCCTAAAAGTGATAAGTAATTCCCGTAAAACCTGAGAAATAACCGTTTTTATTGATCATATGTGAGTTAGCTAAGTTGCTATCAAGCCAAGTATGTTTAAGTTTGAAATCAAGACTGAAACTGTCGCTGATCGG
The DNA here is from genome assembly GCF_001401795.1 of Pseudoalteromonas sp. P1-26. Taxonomy (NCBI): domain Bacteria; kingdom Pseudomonadati; phylum Pseudomonadota; class Gammaproteobacteria; order Alteromonadales; family Pseudoalteromonadaceae; genus Pseudoalteromonas; species Pseudoalteromonas sp. P1-26. The sequence goes on from NZ_LKDX01000007.1 coordinate 46,632, forward strand.
ATATTCATAATTTACTTTGAAGTAGTAGTTAGTGGCACTTTCTAAATTGTAGCTTAGTAAACGCGTTTTGCTTTCTGATGGGTTAACCGTGTAGTAATAATCGATCAGTTCTTCATTTTTGTAATTAATGCCCGCTTCAAGACCTGCAGTACCAGAAAACAATTCAAATACATGATAGCCGTTGAACAATATTTCATAACCATTATGAACATTGGTTACATCGTGCACATACGCAGCACTTAACCAGATATTATCATACACGTTTACTGCCGATGATAACCCTGCCATGTAAGAAAGGTCGCGTTCTATAGGTGTTAAATTAATTGGTGATGCAGTGGGTAATGTCGGTCGTCCTGAACTCGAACGAACAACACCTGTGGCATAGAGTTTATCTACCCCATCCAGCTCAAAGAAAAAACCATCATCATTAAAGCGCCCAAGTAAATCGACATAAAATTTTTCTGTTTCATATAGGCTGTAGCCAACAGAGAAATCATCGAAATACCAGTTATCATCATAATAAGCAAAGCTTGGCAGAATTGGCGAAGTGACATTATCGGCATCAAGCACCGGATTCTCAATGCCTCCGTAACCCACTGTGATGCTGGCATGTATTGTCGACTTTTTAATTAATTGTGGTTGTTTAACATCAGCCTGCGCAAACGCAGTTGATGCAGTTAAACAACATACTAAGCCAAACAATTTCTTCATTAACGCAATTCACCTTTATGTCATAAATAACAATCACTATGACAACTTAATACTACCAAAAAGTCTTTAGTCTTTACTTAATCGGGGACGATCATATCGCTTGCGCGCTTTATTGTATAATTTTTTTGACCAACAAAGCGGCGTAGACTGTTAATTTACGCCCTATCTTCAAACTAACACACTGAAAAAAATATAAAATAGCATGTACATTTTGCTACATAGGTTTTCAGTTGTTAGTTATTCTTTTTGGTTATTAAAATGTACGACTTATTTTTGCTAGACCAAAAAAAGGGCCCGAAGGCCCTTTGTTACATAACATACTTAGGGAGTACTTAGCCTCGTTTTACGCGGCGACGAACACCTGCAAAACCAGCTAATAGAACAGTTAACCAAGCAAGTGAACCACTTGATGATTTCGCTTTTTCTTCAGGAACAACGGTTGTCTCTTGTGCCGTTACCGTCACTGCTACACCTAGTTCCATCGGTTCAACACCATCACTTACCGTTACAGTAAACTGATGCTCACCAGCTGTTAAACCTGATACTTCAGTGATTGCTGATGTTGGGCTTGCGATTGTACCTGGGCCTTCCCATGAGAAAGTTAACTCATCGTTATCTAAATCATGTGATGCTGATGCATCTAGGGTAATCATGCTGCCTTCAGTAACTTGCTGAGCACTTGCTTCAACAACCACTACCGGTGCATCGTTAACTGCTTCAACCGTTAACATAAAGGTCGTGCTTGCAGCATCTGAAGGGTATTCAATATCAGATACCATCACAGTTACTTCTGTCTCACCAGAGAAGTTCTCATTTGGTGTAATCGTTACTGTATCGCCATCAACTTCATAGGTTACGTCGTCAGAAATTACCGAGATTTCATTCTTCGAGTTCTTTTCATCAATGTGATGAACTTCAAAGCTAATCGGTGTTTCTTCTGTTGTTACCATGTCATCAAGGGCTACCACAGTGATGTTGCCTGGAATGGTTAGTGTTGCTGTTGAAGTCATGTCATTCAGACCCGAGATTGCTGCTTTAGCTGCAACTTCAAGTGTTTGACCTGCTGCAGACGGCGTAACTTCGGCCCAAGCAGTCACTTCAAATTGTGATGACTCTGGACCTACATAGTCCATACACACCACGTAACCATCGCTGATCACTTCATCTAGGTTGTTATAAGCGATTTGAATACCACGGTAGTTTTCAAGTGGACCATACTCGAACTGGGCACCACGGAAACCTTGCAGGCCGATACTACCTGCAGGACGCGTCGAACCGTAGTCTAGATTGTCGTATGCATAGTAAATTTCATGCTCATCTTTACCAAAGCGTGTATTTGCATTAAATAACACCTGGAAATCAAAAGAGTTATCACGTTTAGTGTATGTGTATTTACCTGTTGTACGGTCATATACTGGATTATCATAGTCTGATGCGTTATCCCACTCAACAATGCCCCAACCAGTTGTTGTACTTGCAAGTGAAATACCTTCGCTAGACGATAAACCAACTGACATTACAGAGCGCAATAAGCCATTATCAGTGAACTCCCAACCACGCCATAATGGGCCCATATTCTCATATGGGAATGAGTTATAAGGGAACGGGTTATGAACAGGGAAGAAATATCGGCTACCATTTGTGTTAACTGTACCCATACCACGAATTTGGATTATCGAGTTTTGGATATTGGTATTTTCAGCATTGTTATAAAGGCTGAATGTATCATATGCGCCGTTATAAAAACTTGCGATTGGTAACGAGTAACCATTTCGTGAGTTGTAATAATTATTCTCTTCAAAACCAGATAAAACAGGTGTAATACCAAACTCTGCTAAGTCAACATAGCCTCCCGGGTTTGAGTTACCAAAATCAGGCGTACGACACATTTCATCGGTAATGTTATCTGTGACGATATAATCAGGTTCAACATCGCGAGTATCCGCTTGCGTACCAGTTACAATCACCTTACCGTCAGCAATTTCAACATTGATTTCTGATGCTGTTGAGACCGCCACGTTTTCTGCTTTAATATCAAGACCCGCAGGGATATCAAGCTCTAGTGAGAACTCTCGATCTACACCTGAATTATTTGCTAACACTTCAAATGTGTAAGGCACCATATCACCCACTTTCGCACCAGTATATGGTGCATCAAGATGAGCAACGTCATTACCACGGTTGAGCTTAAATGGAATAGAACCTAGGTTACCATGGTTCACAGCCGATGTACCTACATCTAATAGTGAGTAGTACACACTGTCAGCATCAATGTCCATATCCCAGTCAACAGTCATTTCAACAGTATTTTGACCATCACTTCCTGGAAGGCTTGCAGTCATACCAGAGGCTACTTGGTCTGACACAACCGCTGTTGCAAGTTCAAATGTTTCTTCAACGGCACCCACTGACGCTTTATTCGGGCTATAAGCAACAACCCAATACTCACCTTCTTCTGGGTTATTGATATTACAGAAGTTTTTATAAATCTTATGATTAGATACACATAATATTTCATCTTGTGGCTGAACAATTCCATCACCGTTGTAGTCTTTACCTATATAAATAATAGGGTTAACTACGTTCAAGGTGCCTTCTAGCTCAGATTCAACATCAACAGTTTCTGCGATAAAACGTTTTGAGTTAGCTGGTACTGTCACAAACTTAGTAAATGTTGCTTCATCTAAAATATCAGCTGCATCAACATCACCTGTGCGATTCATCGTCCAAGGGAAAGTACGCTCATCATCTTTTGGTAAAGTCACCGTTGTGATATCTGCTTTTACTGGCTCATATGCACGGGCCACTGGCGCTTCAACACTTGGTAATACAATACCTTTAGCTACATAAGTACCTACGTTTGAGTGAGCTGTTGTCTCTAAAGATGATGGTAAGTTACCACGATCATATTTAAACGCCACAGGCCAATGTGCATCAGGGATATTTTCTTCTTCAGCCTGGAAAACAAGGTTAGTATGAAGCTCAACTTCAGAGTTACTGAACCAATCTTGGGTATCCATGATCGATGCTTTAACAATGATTGTTTGTGTTTCACCTTTTTTCAGCGTGAAAGTTTTCGGGAAGATATCGATATTCACACCGTTTTGCGCTGTTTGTGAGTTAACATCAAACGCCCAGTTTTCTACATCTTCATGACTTACAGTCCAAGTACCATCTTCTGTTGCTTTAATTGTACGAACCCACTGACATTCAGGCGCACAAGAGAAATTAACTAGATTTGGTAAGTTAAGTTTATGTGGTGTACCACCATTATATGGATCAGCAGCTAAGAAGTTATCTGCCGTTTCATCCATGACAAAACCAGCTTTAGCAGCCAATCCAACATTGATGCGACCTGCGCCCGAACGATAGGTTTTCGCATCAGCAACAACATCACTTGCACTATTCAAGCGATGATACTTAACAACGTTTTCAGCAGTCATCGATAATGCAGATTGGATTTCAGCCGCAGTCCACTCAGGGTGAATTTGACGTAATAACGCCATTGAGCCTGCAACATGTGGTGATGCCATCGATGTGCCGCTAATTGCAGCGTAATCTTGGCCATGTGGCGTTACAAATGGATGTTCATCAGAGTAAGCCGCGTAAATATCAACACCAGGAGCAGCGAGCGTAGGAGCAAGTACTTCAACATTAGAATAAGACGGGCCTCGTGATGAGAATGTTGCCAACCAGTCAGCATCTTCTGCATCAACACGACGCTCAATCACTGTTGGTTTGATGGTGATCATATGACCAAGTTCTGAGTAACTATCTACCCAATCTTCTAAGCCATCTTCTGGATAAACACCATTCCATTGATCGTAAGTAAAGTGAACACCTGGTAATGAATAACCTTCAGCCACTGTGCCTTGATCGCGGTCACGGTTAAACATGATGAAACCATCTGCACCACCGGCTTTTACGTGATCAACTTTTGCAGTACGCGCATTGGCTGCTGAATCATTTGGATCGTGACGTTGACAGATAACAATAACATCAGTGCTACCATCAGCCGCGCCCGCGATTTCAGTACCATCTTTGTAGAAATTGAAGGTGTTTTCTGGATAATCTGCCGTACAGTAACCGTTGTAGTCTTTAAAACCATTTACGTCTTCGTAATCTTTAGCCCAAACAACAACACCGGTAATTTCTTCGCTATTAATTGAACCACCAACAAGGCCTGTTTCTGACCAGCTAGGTACTTCTGAACCCAAAGTTTCGTCTGCAAAACCAGCAAACTCGACCGCAGTTTCAACAGCGACAGTACGACCATGTGTTGTTGCTGCAACTTGTGCAAGCCAAGGTGATGAATTATCTAAGTAACCAAAACACTCAGCTGCACCACATGCTTGACCGCTGTTACCTGCTGCCGCGGCAACGTTAATGCCCGCTTCACGCGCTGCTAAGAATGCAAGTTGTACTGGATCGGCCCACACATTAGAATCAGCACCACCAATTGAGAAGTTGATTACATCAACACCATCAGAAATTGCATCTTCAATACCCGCTACAAGTGCTTCGCCAGGACAGCCTGCGTATTCGTCACTTGATGGATAACATACTTGATAAGCAATGATATTTGCGTGCGGTGCAACACCTGAGATTTCAGGAAATAAACCTTCTTTTAAGATATTACCATCGGTGTTTTCACCAAAGCTCGGAAGCATAAACGGTACATCGTTGACCACGTTACCAGCTGCTGTTGAAGCTACGTGTGAGCCGTGACCTTGGTAATCTTCACCAATTGCTGGCCAGCCTGGGATCATGGCATCAAATGCATCAGTGATCACATCATAAGAACGCACACCGATTAATTTATTATTACATTGAATTTCTTCAGGTTCTTCAACACAGTCACCTACATAAACACCTGGACCAAACGGGTTTTCATGCTCGTAACCATCCCCACCTACAGCTGCAAATGAAGGGTGATCTGAGTTAATACCGGTATCGATGATACCAACGATTTGGCCTTCACCTTTACCCTTGATGCCACTAGGAACGCTTGAGCCATCCCAAATTTGATCAGCGCCGATATGCTTAGGACCTTCATCAGAAAGAAGATCATAGTTCTTCGAACGCATTACAGAAACGACTGCACCAAGCTCTGCAACGCGCATCGCTTCTTGCTCTGTCATTTTTACAGAGAAACCATTTAATGCTTTAGTGAATTGACGACGCATCTCTGTACGACCAGTCACCGCAGTCACGTTTTGCATTACAGTACGTTGTTTTGAAAGTAGTTTGTTTTGATAATCAGTTACAGCAGAGACCGCCGCTTGACCTTTCTCAAATACTTTTGAAACGCCTTGTGCTTGAAGTGATTGTGATAATGGTGAGGTTAAATCGCGTGCTTCAAGAGCAACAGAGTTATCACGTAAACGGATAATATAAATATGCTCACCATCAATGCCTTCTTCAGCAAATTTATTTGCTTTGCTATTTAGCTGAACATTTAGGCCATCGTTTTGTAGCATGTTGCTAGAGTCACCTTGGTTAAACTCTTTGCTAAACGCTTTTACTTCTTCAAATGTTATATTAGGTGCTTTTAATTGGTGCTTTACTTGATTGTTATCAACACCCACTGCATGAGCAGCACTGGCACTGTAGAGAGCTGCGGCAACAGCAATCGAGAGTGTTTTCACTTGCATAAAGTATCCCCTGGATAGTTAGTTGGAGTAATTATTCAAGCTTTGTGAACATCCATTTCACTGCTTGCGACTACAATATAACCACAAGAGGTTTTAAAAATGGCGTACATTCGTGTAGCGTTTTGTACACACTGTTAACATTTAAATTACCAGGCAAGTATCAATATTAAGTTTATTTTTACAATGCCGATAAATAGAAAAAGAGGCAGCGCATATTATTTAAGTGAAGTTGAAGAGCTTAGTTATCTTGGTGAGCGCTCAGCACAATCTGGTGGTTATAGCCCTACAGAGGTCAATAATATTGCTATTGAGCAGCTAAAACTTGAAGTAGTAAATCGAGGCGGCAATGGTTACTTAGTTGAGAGTTGTAAAGACTTTACCAGTGACTACCAAGACTGTGATGTTGCAACCTTGTGTTCTGGTAAAGCCTATAGTTTTAGCGGTTTAACGCTTGCTGTGAAATCATTTCAGCAACACTACCCACTTGTACTGACATACTCTCTTGGCTAGGTGGAAAAGCCTTAAAAGTTTTTACAAACTCTGCAATTTGATTACCTGCTGGGCCTAAAATCCAACTACGGTTTTCTGCCCACTCATCATAACCCCTAGCATCAATGAATCGCTCAAATGGATCCATTTTTAGGTTAATAATGTAAGGTGAAGTAAGGGCTTGCTGTGTAGACCTAAACCAATGATTTTGTTCTGTAAAGATTAACTTCCAGTCACCGTAACGCATTCCATGAAAGGTAGTTTCGGTGAAATAATAGAACTCTTTACGCTTTGTTTTACCATTGTTTAGTAAAATATCACTTTGATCAAAACCATCTAAATGAACTTTATACTTTTGACCATTAATCTTGGTGCCTTTTAATAAATTAGCTTTTAAATCTTTATCGCCAACCCACGACATAATCGTTGGCATCCAATCTTCCATTGTCATGAACTCACCGGTGCTCACACCTTTAGGAACATGGCCCGGCCATTTAACAACCATAGGTACTCTGAAGCCACCTTCCCAGCCACCAACGCCTTTTTCACCATGAAATGGCTGGTTGCCACCATCTGGCCATGAGTTTGATGCGGCACCGTTATCGGTAGAAAACATCACTATTGTGTTATCAGCTACTTTAAGTTCATCAAGTAAGTTAAGTAATTCACCTACATCATCATCCATTTCGGCCATACCATCAGCATATAAACCAAAGCCAGTTTTGCCGTCATAAGCTTTATTAAGGTTAGTTTGGTAATGCATACGAGTTGTGTTGTGCCAAACGAAGAAAGGTTTATTTTGTTTTACTGCATCACGGATAAAGCGTTTTGACTCTACAAGTACTTCTTGGTCTAAATTGCGCTGACGCTCTTTCCCAAATGGACCAAGATCTTTAATCTCTTGCTTGCCATTTCCAAGCGCTTTTGAATGAATGACCCCACGCATTTTTAAACCAAACTTTTCTTGTGTTTTGGCATCTTGAGGATAGTCTTGTTGTTCTGGATATTCACCGGCATTGAGGTGATATAAAATTCCAAAAAATTCATCAAAGCCATGATTTGTAGGTAAGTGTTCATCACGATCACCTAAATGGTTTTTACCAAACTGGCCTGTGACATAACCCTTTGATTTGAGCATAGTTGCTAAGGTGGGATCTTTCTCTTGCAAGCCTTGCTTCGCGCCAGGAAGCCCTACCGTACTGAGACCAGTTCGCATTGGGTACTGACCTGTGATAAATGCAGCACGGCCAGCAGTACACGAGGCCTGTGCATAATGGTCCATAAATATCATGCCATCATTAGCAATTCTATCTATGTTTGGGGTACTGCCTCCCATCATGCCTCGATGATAGGCACTAATGTTCCACATACCAACATCATCACCCCAAATAACAAGTACATTGGGTTTATCAGCCGCGAAACTTGGCAAACTAAAGCCTAAAATGGCCAAACAGACCAATACGTATTTAAACATCACTTTCTCCTTGAAAACTAACTAAAGCATTCGCCTCAGCTTAAATAATCCCTCGCTTGCAGTTACCTCATACTGCTTCATTAAGATATATCTACAAGTGATAAATTGTGCATGTTTAATACTATTAGAGCAGTCCCTATTTACAAGTTAAATCTGCATTAACTTTGATTTAAATATAAAAAAACCGAGCAATAAGCTCGGTTTTTAAAACTAACAATTACGATTAAACTTGTGGATAATCGCGATATGCACGCTCAATTTTTTTCGCTTGCTTTTTAGACACACCAATATGTGCTAGTGCAACACGTAAACGAGCACGTGATAAGTCAGAACCTAAAATTTCCATCGCATCAAGTACTGAAGTTGAAGATGTCTTACCTGTGATAGCCACAAAGATTGGCTCAAGGAAGTCTTTAATCTTCAATTCATGGAAAGTCGCCACTTCTTTTGCGATAGCAAAAATCGCTGGTTTTTCCCAACTGCGTAAACCTTCTAATTGCCAGATGAAGAACTGTAATGCTTGACGGATAGCATCTTCATCAGCTTTACCTGCCGTTAATAGCGCAGGATCATAGCTTGGAATACCACCCACAAAGTGACCAGCAAGATCAACCATATCAGAAAGCGTATTAATACGCGTTTTTGCTTCTGGTAATACTTTAGCGAATAGCTCAGTATTAAACTTCCAATCAACAAAACGTTGCATTAGTTCTGCATCAGATAAGTTTTCACGGATCCACATACCGTTTAACCAGCTAAGCTTATCGATGTCGAAAATAGGGCCACCAAGCGACACTCGTTTCATATCAAAGTGTTCAATCATCTCTGCTAACGTGAACTTTTCACGCTCATCAGGCATTGACCAACCCATGCGGCCTAAATAGTTTAATAGTGCCTCAGGTAGGTAACCCATTTCTTTATAGTAGTTGATTGAAGTTGGGTTTTTACGCTTCGATAACTTTGACTTATCAGGGTTACGAAGTAATGGTAAGTGACCTAGTACAGGTGCTTCCCAACCAAAATCTTCGTATAACTTTAATAGCTTAGGCGCTGAATTGATCCACTCTTCACCACGGAAAATGTGGCTAATTTGCATGTGGTGATCATCAACAACGTTGGCAAGGAAGTAAGTTGGGAAACCGTCAGCTTTAAGTAGCACTTGCATGTCTACATTTTCCCATGGGATCTCAATTTCGCCACGTAGGTAGTCGTTAAACTTGAACGTGCCTTCGCTTGGGATCTTCATACGGATTACGTAAGGCTTACCCGCTTCAAGGTTTGCTTTAATTTCATCTTCAGAAAGATTTAAACCACGACCATCGTATTTAGGGCGTAGGCCTTCGGCCATTTGCTCTTCACGCATTTGGTCTAGTTCTTCGCTCGTAGCAAAACAGTAAAAAGCTTTACCCTGTTCAACTAACTGATGCGCAAATTTCTTATATAAATCGCTACGCTCAGATTGACGGTATGGACCAAACTCACCGCCTACATCTGGACCGTGATCCCAGTTTAAGCCTAACCATTGTAAGCTATCCATAATAGCTTGCTCTGATTCTGGCGTACTACGAACTTGGTCTGTATCTTCAATACGTAACACAAACTCACCGCCTTGCTGCTTAGCAAAACAGTAGTTAAATAATGCGATGTATGCAGTACCTAGGTGCGGGTCGCCTGTCGGTGACGGAGCAACACGGGTGCGAATTGTCATGGTTATATCTCTCAAAAGACAATTAAAAATTTGCCCAAATGCTAGCACAGCACGGGCTATAATCGAAGTGAAAAGCCGCTTTATGCCGCGACTTTATCTAAATAAGCAATGATATCGTTTGATTCATACAACCAAGTTACTTGGCCGTTTTCTTCAATACGTAAACAAGGCACTTTCACTTTGCCGCCCTGCTCTAAAAGTTCTTGGCGAAATTGCTCGTTACCTTTAGCGTCACGGGTTTCAACTGATAGACCTTGACGTTTAATAGCACGACGTACCTTCACGCAAAATGGACAGGCTTTAAATTGATAAAGCTTAAATTGTGACGTCACTGAGTCAAGCGCTGCTTGCTCTGCTGCCGGACGCTTTTTACTGCGTGGTGTGAATACAAAATCAAAAAACAAAATGATGCGGCCTAACAACCAACGAACAAACTTCATCTTACCTTCTCATGTGGCTCTAAAAATAGTGGGCAATTTTAACACAGCTAAGCGCGCTGCAACACCTTAAAACAGCTCTATTGAATCATCTTGAGGCTGGCTTTGTTGAATATCTAACTCGGAATAGGCAGTCACGCAATTACGACCACTGTTTTTAGAATGGTACAAGGCCTGATCGGCTTTTTGGACTAGGCTGGCAACCATTTCGAACTCGTAGATTGGCATAAAACCGCTACTCACTGTTAAGTTACCGACTTGAGGAAAAGGGTATTCTGCTACGCAGCCACGAAAGCGATTAAGGGCATTGCGTGCATCGAGCTCGTCACTTGCTTGAAATAACACAGCAAACTCTTCGCCGCCGTAGCGAAAAACATAATCTTCAAAGCGAAAGTTATTTTTTAATAGCTGCGCCACTAACAAGATCACTTCATCGCCAATAACGTGCCCATAGTTGTCATTTACGCTTTTAAAATGGTCAATATCGACCATCGCTAAATACCAATGACGTTGCTTTGACTCATGGCTTTCATGACCTACAGCGGCATCGGCTGCAATTTCAATCACTTTTTTATCAAAGGTTTGCCTGTTTAAAAGCTCAGTTAAAGGGTCAAGTTGCGACTTATAAAGTAACGACAGTTGATTCGCGTAGATATTTAGCATGTAGATGGCGAGCATACTACAGCGCTCTGAAAGCTCTTTTTCAGACTCAATGACCAGTACACCAACCACATTGCCCATGTAATAAATGGGCACATAAGTAGAAATAAAGCCGTAGTTGCGACTGATGCGAATTTTATTGCGGCTGACTTTTTCGATGAGCTCATTGACTTCGTGTTCACTGAGCTCTTCGATAACAGAATCTTTATTTAGCAGCCTTGCAGGCAGGCCTGGTTTAAAAAACTTATTGATGTAAATAGCAAAACGAGAGAATTCATCTAATTCACTCACGGCATTAATAAGCGCCTGATCGAGCTCAGGCTCTTCTTCTTGTTGGGTGATTTCTACAACCCAGTCATGTCCGCAAGCATTAGCCGCCATCTAAAAAGTCCCCAAAACTGCTTATTACTTTAGTTTAGTTAACTTTATCAGAATTACTAAAAAACTATAACAAAATCATATCATCTCGGTGAATTACTTCACTGCTTGGTGCAAATGCAAGCAACTGGGTAATTTGCGACGAATGACAGCCTTTGATTTGATCTATTTCTTGGTGGTTAAAATTAACAAGGCCTTTGGCTATACATTGCCCTTGACACGTCACTACTTCAATCACATCACCGCGTTCAAATTGCCCTCGCACAGTTTTTACGCCTTTTGCCAGTAAGCTTGCGCCACGCTCTTTAAGTGCAAGGCTTGCGCCATCATCAATCACTAATTGCCCCGTGCTTTTAGGTCCTGCAAGTAACCATTTTTTGCGGCCATCTTTTGGTGCGGTGAGTTTTAAAAAGCGTGTACCAGGAAGCTTGTCGGCCATACAATTTAGTATCACATTTTTGCCTGCGCCTTTGGCAATAATGACCTCAACACCAGCGCGACGTGCAATATCGGCTGCTTGCAGTTTGGTTGCCATACCACCGGTACCTAGGGTAGTGCCACTGCCACCAGCGAGCTCTCTTAGCTCATCATTAATATGCTCAACTTCGTTGATAAGTGTCGCATTGGCATCAGAGCGAGGATCGCCTGTAAATAGGCCTTCTTGGTCAGTTAACAGTAACAGCTTTTCTGCATTCGCTAATATCGCGACTAAAGCAGATAAGTTATCGTTATCACCTACTTTAATTTCGGCGGTTGCCACGGCGTCGTTTTCGTTAATAATTGGTACTACATTGTGCGCAAGTAGCGCATTTAAGGTATCGCGGGCATTTAAGTAACGTTCACGGTCTTCTACATCAGCGCGGGTCAGTAGCATTTGTCCAACATTCACACCATACAAAGCAAACAAGCTCTGCCAAATATGAATAAGTTGCCCTTGACCGATTGCAGCAAGCATTTGTTTTTCAATCAAAGAACGACCACAGGGGGTAATGAGTTGCTCGCGACCTGCAGCAACCGCGCCGCTTGATACTAAAACAACCTGATAACCCTGCTTTTTTAACTCGCAACATTGGCGAACAAGTTCAACCATGTGCGCTTTATCTAATTTGTCGGTACCGCCTGTCAGCACGCTTGTGCCCAGCTTTACAACAACGACGTGTGGCCTTTGCATTTGATTCTTATATTCTGTAATTAAAATAGAGAATTTATATATACCAGCTAACGGTTTTTGAACAAGTTAAAAAAATTCATGCTAGGATCGCGCTCTCGTTTTTTTACTCAATAGCGACACCTATGCCAGCCAGTTTATGCTTAATTATCGCGACCTTTTTATGGGGTAGCTCTTACATTGCTTTAAAGCATGCAATCAATGTTTATGACCCTGTGTTAGTGATTTTTTTAAGAATGCTAACCACATTATTGATTAGCTTATGTTTATGGCGCTATATAATCCGCTTTGAGTTTAAACCAGGTGACTGGAAGTACTTAGTTGGTATGTCGCTGGCTGAGCCTTGCTTTTATTATTTATTTGAAGGGCATGCCCTTGAATACACTTCGGCATCGCAAGCTGGGGTAATTGTTTCTTGTTTACCAATTATCGTCGCTATTTTGGCGTTCTTAATATTAAAAGAGTACATCAGTAAAGCCATCGTCGTTGGTTTTACCTTGTGTATTGGCGGCAGCATTTTATTAACGCTATTGTCACCAAGCACAGAGCAAGCCCCTAACCCACTGCTTGGTAACTTTTTAGAGTTGATGGCGATGGTTTGCGCGGCGTTTTATACCGTGAGCGTAAAACACTTAGTCGCTCGTTACTCACCGCTGACCTTAATAGCAATCCAAGGGTTTAGCGGTAGCTTATTCTTTGCGCCTTTTTTATTTTTCATCGAACTACCCAGCGAAAATCAGCATGATTTAAGTGCCCTACTGAGCATTTTATATTTAGGCTCATGTGTCACTTTAGGCGGCTATGGAATGTACAACTACGCCATTAGTAAGGTGTCGGTATTAACTGCTGCTGCTTATTCAAACCTCATTCCAATTTTTGCGTTAATTTTGTCAGCTATTTTACTTGGCGAAGTACTCACACTATGGCAATGGGTGAGTATTGCAGTGGTATTCGCCGGTGTTATTGTTAGTCAACGTCATCAAGAGCTGAAAGTTGATGTAGACGACGATAATTTATCAGCCGACACCAATAGCCTAAACTCTGTCCCTGAAGCTAACGAGTCAAAAGGGTAACAGGTTAATAAATAAAGGCCTGATTGTGCTAAAAAGCCCTGTTCGCTTTGATGAATAACATCAATGCTACGAACTTGATAGTGCTCAATCTGGCCACTTTGCAACTGCATACTGAACTGCTCACCCACTGCGACATGTTTTAGAAATGCAAAGTGGGTGTCGTTATGGCCAGCTATTAACACCCCTTTTGAGCTGCCAAGTTCACCGCTTGGCAAAAAATGCCCGGGGGCAAACGCAAGGTTTCGCCCCGACGCACCGGCAAGTACAGTCAATTCTTGCTGCTGGCTTGGCCAATTTATGTGTGCAGTGACATAACCATCGGCGTAAAACCAGGGCCTTACTTGCTGATTAGGACTTTGCAAAGCTTGCTGCCAAGCTGACTCAATTAGAGCCTGTGCCAGCCAAGCTTTCGCCTGTATATAGCCACCATTAACAAACAATGCGATGCCAAGTAAGGCGCTGCAAACTGGCAGCGCTTTTTTTAGCGTCGCCATTGCCATAACCATGAGAATGTAAGCAACAACAACCCAAGTAACATAAACACCCGGCTTTGTCCGTCGGTTTGCGGTAGCGTCATGCCATTAGGAAGTTTATTTCGTACTTGCATTGAACGCTCTGCAATCTCATTCCCCGCGTAGTTATCAACTGCAATAAAGGCCGTAAAAGGGCTAAGTAAATGATGCTGAAGTGCTAATGCTTCGACTTCTGCGCGTACCGCCTGTTTTTCGTTATAAAGCAGCAATGACTTAATTTTTTGTCTGGCCCAGAGTCTAGCGATACCTTCGCCGTGTGCAGCATTGGCAGTTGCTAAATTAATCGTCATTGGCCCTGTGTTTGTCTGCCCCTTTAATGTTAAGTGCTGACTGCCATCAAGCTTTACGGCAACCAAAACCGGCTCTGAAAAATACAAGTCAGGTAATGGCGATGGCCAATACTCAAGGGCTGCTTTGTCGCCTTCAAGAGCAAGCTCAGTTACAGCTGGATGCGCCAGCTTATCAAAAAGTAGTTGCATTTTTGGCTGTACTTGGCTGGTGCTACTTATAAAAGTAAATGTACCACGACCAATATCAGCAGCCCTGGTCATAAAAAAGCTATTAGGCGCGCTACCAATACCGACGGTAAAGAGTCGGCTGTCACCTAAATCTGTTTGGATTTGTTTAAATAGCTGCGTTTCGTTACCCACACTGCCATCGGTTAAAAACACCACTTGGCGTACAAAACCATCATGCTGTTTACCATCAAGTACCTGAGTCAGTGCTTTTGCTATTTCGGTGCCACCATCTGCTTGTAAGCCATAAATAAAACGCTCTGCACGGCGAATGTTAAAGTCATTGGCAATCATTGGCGTGTCACTTAATACCGACACTTCGTTATCAAAACCTATGATGTTAAAACTGTCATTTTCATCCAATAACGAAAGGGCATAAAACAAGGCTTGTTTAGCCTGCTCCATTGATTGGCCATGCATTGAGCCAGAGGTATCAACAACAAACACCATTTCGCGAGGAAGACGAACTTGCGAGGTAAAGTGATCGCTTGGCGGTACTAACATCAGTAAACCATATTCTTGCCCTGCTACTGTTTCGGTAAAAAATGCAGCCTGTGAGTGGGCTTTATCAAGGGGTTTAAATGTCAGCTCAAAGTCTCTATCCATTGGAACATCACGATTAAGTGATAACTGGTACCGACCAAAACTTGGGTTATCGATTTGCATACCCGCTAAATTAGCGCTGATATCACTGAGTTCAAGGCCAATATCCATCGCAATTGCAAGGTTTAGGCTCGCATCAGACTCTTGGCTTTGTGCGCGATGAAAAACAGGTTTCAGCCACGCTGATGCCACTTGCGCTGTGTTAGCTGTTGCGTCGTTCTGTTGTTCTGTGTCTGTTGTTTCTAGATTCGCTTTTTGCTGTAGTTCTGCCGTTAAAGGTTCGTAGCGCGGCGTAATAGTGGTAGGAAAGCGCAGTGAAAACACACCATCTCGAAAACCGATTATCTCTTGGTATTGCAAGGTAATTTCAATCTCTTCCCCTGCTCCAAGGTTTGCCACATCAGTAGAGAAAATATTCGCACGTTGCTGACGAACTAAAGCGGCGCGTTTACCCTGTTTTTGAGCTTGCTCAAATTGCTGTTCAGCCTGCTGTTTAAGGGCAATGTTACCGGTGATAATGCGCTCACCAATTTGCATTTGCATGGCATGAACTGCACTTTCATCAGGTAACGGAAACACATAGCTTGCATTAACCGCAAACGGGTGCGGGTTTTGATAACGTTGTTTAACAACAACATGATTAATAAGCCCAGTGAGCGTCATAGTGACATCGTTTTTCACTAATAAGCCCGACGACACTTGGCTATTTGAATCATCATAAAAACGCAGTTCGGCACTGGCATTGGCTGCAAATACAGGGTTAACTGCATAACCTAATAAGAGGATAAAAAGGCTCCCAAAAAGGAGCCTTTTGGTACGGTTACTCAACATAATATGTCACTCCATCGACCGATGAATTAGTGATTACTTTGTGCTGTACGTAAGCTGCTTTGTGACACAGGGCGTGTCGTTAAGGTTACGCGGCGGTCAAACACGTTGTCTTCGTAGTTATTTGAATCGGCAACACTTTGCTGCTCACCAAAGGCGGTTGCGGTTAAGCGCGTATGAGGCACACCTTGTTTAATTAAGTAGCTTTGCACTGCATTTACACGCTGTTTTGAGAGCATTAAATTAGCCAATTCATCACCACGCTGATCTGCAAAGCCATTTAAGTCGATAGCCAAATTTGGCTGGGCAATCAATAACTGCGCGACTTTGTCGAGTTGATTAGCAAAGTGTGGGGCAATTTCGCTAGAGCCGGTTTTAAACTGTACCGTCATCGCCAGTAAGGTGTTTAATTGGGCTTGTAGTAACTGCTCTTTTTCGCCAGCTAATAATTCAAGCTGCTCACTTAGTGCTGCGTTATCGGCAATCACTTGTTGGTAATCAGCGGTTTGCTCTTTCATTACAACTAATGCGTGAGCTTGTTCATCAATGGTGTTGTCTGCCGCTTCTTTTTCACCAATTAAGCCACCAGCAAACGCGCCAATAAATGCTCCCACTGGGCCGCCGACTATGCCGCCAACAACTGCGCCAGCACCTAAGCCAATGGCTGTTTCTTTTGGTGTTTCTTGTTTACTTTGACTCGCAGCATTTGCAAAAGGGGCTACAGATACAGCAGATGTGATAACAGCGGCAATAATTAATTTTTTCATGGTTTAATCCTTTTTCTACTTAATTGCTTGGCAACATTGGTTGGTGTTGCAAACTTGGTATGGAGCTATTAAAACAAGTCGAAATGGCAATAAAGGGGATCAAAAAAGGCAAACTGCTGAGCAATTGTGGCAGAAAAATGGCAATCGCGTTTTTGCCAGTACGCAAGGCAAAAAATTAGGTATAGTTCGCTATAGAAAGAATTTAAGTAAGTATTAGCAATGAAGAAAATAGCAATCGTTGAAGATGAAACTGCAATCCGTGAAAACTACACAGAAATGCTCAGCGCTCAGGGCTATCAGGTTGTAGGCTTTGCTGACAGATCCAGTGCTGAACTGGCATTTAGTCAATCTTTACCAGATTTAGCCATTGTTGATATTGGCCTTGGCCATGAAGTGGATGGTGGTTTTTTACTTTGCCAAACATTACGAAGTCTATCTAAAACCTTACCGATTATATTTTTAACCGCCCGCGATAGCGAAATTGATACCGTATGCGGCCTGCGCATGGGTGCTGACGATTACTTAACTAAAGACATCAGTATGGCGCACCTTGCTGCTCGAATTGGCGCATTGTTTAGACGCCTTGATGCCTTCGACCAACCCGCCGATCAAACCGCTCTTTTGCATCGCGGCCCATTAAAGTTAGATACTCAGCGCATGCAGGTTTTTTGGCAAGAGCAACTGGTTGATTTAACTGTGACAGAATTTTGGATGGTGCATTCACTTGCACAGCGTCCAGGCCATGTAAAAAGCCGCAACGAATTAATGAGTGATGCCAAGATTTATGTTGATGACAGCACTATTACTTCTCACGTAAAACGTATTCGTAAAAAATTTATTGCTTTAGATGGTGCATTTGACTGCATTGATACCGTTTACGGTATGGGTTATCGCTGGGAGCAAGCTTAATGCTGCGTTTTGGGCTTAGAACAAAGTTTATTTTCTTATCCTGCTTTTTATTTTTATTGCCTTGGCTTGGCTATGAATATGTTTGGGAAATGGAAAAGTTCTTAAGACAAGGGCAAGAAAAAACCTTAGTAGGCACCACCCGCGCACTCGCAACCGCATTACATGAACGCCCCGCTTTGTTTGACTCGCAAACCAACTTTTTAGATCAAGTTGTAAAAGGCCGAGATTTATACGCTTACAACCTAAATAACCCGATTCAGCTTGATGGTAAATTGTCGGAGTGGCAGCCTTACCAAAGCTTATTTTGGCATTATGACAAACGCTACTTACAGGGGCTAAGCAATGAGCATCAAGATAGTGATCTAAGTTTTGATCACATGGTAGGCAAGTACGAAAACTACCTTTATGCGGCATTTAAAGTCACTGACAGCTCACTGGTGTATCGTGCTAAAAATGTGCTTAGCTTTACCCGTAATGATCACTTACAGATCATGTTAAAAACACCTGAAGGTGAATTTAAAAGTTATGTGGTGGCTGCCCGTCAAGATGGTTGGGTTAATGCCTTTGATGCTACGACACAAGAGCCGGTCACTAAAATCCAAGGCTATTTTAAAAGCACCGATACGGGTTACAACATAGAGCTGCGTTTTCCGCTTTCGATGCTAGGTAATAAGCTTGGTTTTGCGATTGAAGATTGGGATGAAGACAAAGTTGAGCCTCAGCTAATGTCGACCTCAAACCTGCAAAACCCAAATGATATCGGCTCAGTTTTAGTGCCTTCACCAGAAATTAACCGTATTTTGAAAGGCATGGGCCACAGTGGCAGTCGAATTTGGGTCGTCGATAACCATCATCGTGTACTTGCGCAATCAGGCTCAATTCATCATGCCGATGGCGTTTGGGCAGACGGCTTAAAAGAGGAGCCTGCAACAACATGGTGGCAACGCTTTGAGCAAGATTACTTACACCCACTTTACTATAAAATTTTAACTCGCCCAGAAAATGAGTTTATTGATACCTTGCATGATGTCGCCGCGATGCAAGGTACTCACATAGCCAGTGCTTTAAATGGTAAACCTGCATCATCATGGCGCTTAACCCCAGATAACAAAGCCGTTATTTTATCGGCGGCCTACCCTATTTGGATCCAAGATAAAGTCATTGGTGCAGTAATCGCAGAAGAAACCACCAACGGCGTGCGCACTCTGCGTAATAAATCCTTAGAAAAGCTCTTTAATGTGATTTTAGCGGTGATGCTTGTTGGTACTGTGACACTGTTCTTTTTTGCTTCAAGAATTTCCAGCCGTATTCGCCGCTTACGTGATAATGCCGAGCAAGCTATTGATGCTCAAGGGCGGATCACTGGCAAGATTACTTATGCCGATTCGAATGACGAAATTGGCGACCTTTCTCGCAGCTTTGCCAACATTGTTAGCCGTTTAAGTGGTTATACTGATTACTTAGAAAATATGTCATCACGACTCTCCCATGAACTTCGTACGCCTGTGGCTGTTGTACGCTCATCACTTGAAAATTTACAAATGCAGCCGCAATCTGAACTGAGTCAAAAATACCTCGACCGTGCCAGTGAAGGGGTTGAGCGGTTAGGTAAAATTATTACCACCATGAGTGAAGCAACGCGCCTTGAACAAAGTATTCAAAATGCCGAGGCAGAAGAGTTTGACCTGACCAAGGTGATCACCGGCTGCATGCAGGGCTATCAAATAACCTATGGTGAAAGCCTATTTACCTTGTCGCTTTGTAAGGAGCCGTTAAATGTTAGTGGCGCACCAGAATTTATTGCGCAATTACTCGATAAGCTCATCAACAATGCACTTGAGTTTAAAACCCCGCAAAGCACAATTTCAGTCAGCTTAACCAAGCAAGAGCAGCATGCATTATTAAAAATCAGCAACCAAGGGCCTTTGCTCCCTGACGGTTTAGTTGAACACATTTTCGACTCAATGGTCTCGGTGAGAAGTCAGCAACATCAGCAGCAGCCACACTTGGGTTTAGGCCTTTATATTGTAAGGCTTATTTGCGATTACCATCACGGTAAAGTATTAGCAGAAAATTTAGCTGATGGCACAGGTGTTGTATTCACTGTGGAGCTGCCTATTTAATAAGCATATTTGCGTTACATATGATTACAGTTTAATGACTGGGTATTCACCGATAATTCAGATTACAGGACGTAATATTTGTAATACAAAAGGCAAATTATTCTTTGGAGGGCATCATGCGATCTGGATTACAACGTGAAGAGATTGAGTTCATTATGGGGCTATTTAGCTATAATGAAGCAACCGATAAACCAGCGGCTCCAAAAAAGCAGCCTGTAAAAGCTGACACAAAAAAAGTTGATACAGCGCAATATAAAGCAAACTACAAAGCAACTTATTTGACCTAGCTAAGGGTAGCTCATTACAATGGCGCACCTTTGGAATATAACGCCTTGTAATGAAAAAACACTCACCTAAAAAAGAACTGATTTTACTGCCCGTTTTGTTCGTGGCTATTTTACTTTGTGTTGCAGGTCACTTCCTACTCCAGCCTAACTACCAAGACAGCCATACCGTTGAGTATTTACTCGCTGCACTGCCATTTGCCTTGTTTGGATTGGTGATTATCGCCTTTAAAGTTGCCAGTAAAAACGATAACCAAGAATAGATCAAAGAACGTGATAGCCAAACCAATCGGGCTTCATTGCTTGAGCTTGCCCGCTTGGCGTTAATTTTATTGATAAGTTGCTATCTAACAAATCAATCGCAAAACAATCGTCTACATCGTGCAAATCATCTTTATGAAGATGAGTCATTCCAGCCAATAAAGACTCTTTAGCGCGTTGCTTCGCTTCTTCACTGCTACGGGCAACGTACAATGCAAAATCATGTTGCTCAGCAAGACTATCTGCTCGGTAAGCACCTAAATTCACAAAATATAGTTTTTCTGTTTGGTGATGCGCAGTATCAACCACTTCGACCTGATAGCCATCGATGTGCTGAATTTGCATGTAGCTATCCATGTGCACATTGCTTTTATCACCCACCCACTGTGCTTTTAGTTTTGAGTAAGTTTGCTCAATGTTATCGCCTACGACAAATCGAACGTCGTGCATTTCAATGTGGCAACCTTGAATACGACCGCCCAGATAGACTAAAAAAAGCGCCATGTTTTTCCTTATATTAAACTTTCAACATTAATGTTGTGCTTTTTAATTAATTTATAAAAATCTGAGCGATTACGTTTCGCAAGCTTTGCGGCTTCAGCAACATTACCCGCTGACATTTTCAGCATATTAATTAAATAATCTCGCTCAAATTCTTTTTTTGCATCGTTTAACGAAAGCGGCTCAGCAATACTTACATTACTATTTAATGCACTCTCTACTAACTGAGCGGCAATCACTTTACCAGGTGTAAGGGCTACTACCTGCTCTATTACATTTTGTAATTGACGAATATTACCCGGCCAGTCATAGCGCACCAAAGCATGCATTGCATCATTGGCAAACTGCTTTTGCTCTTGCCCCATACGTTTAGCAATTAGACCTGCAAAATGCTGTGCTAGCAAACTTATATCTTCTCTGCGTTCACAAAGCGGAGGCAGTTTTAAGTTCACCACATTTAATCGGTAGTATAAATCTTCACGAAACTGCTGATTGCTAATTGCCTCAGGAAGATTCTTATGAGTCGCCGACACTACCCGCACATCAATTGGGATCTCTTCTTGAAAGCCCACAGGGCGAATGGTTTTCTCTTGTAAAACCCTCAGTAGTTTTACCTGTAAATTTAGCGGCATATCACCAATTTCGTCTAGAAAAAGGGTACCACCTTGTGCTTGTTGAAACAAACCTTGATGGTCTTTGACTGCACCTGTAAATGCGCCTTTTTTATGCCCAAACAATTCAGACTCTAAAAGCTCTCCCGGCACTGCGCCGCAGTTAATTGCCACAAATGGCCCATCACTAACATGGCTGTGTTGATGTATTGCTTGTGCAAGCAGCTCTTTACCTGTGCCGCTGGCACCTGAGATCAACACATTCACTTGCGTTGGACCAAGCAATTTAACTTGCTCAAGTAGATGCAACATCGCGCCGCTACGGGTGACAATATTGGTTTGTGTTGTTGTTTCATCACCGTGTACACCATGGATCTCGATAGCTTTAGCAAGGCTGTCGAACAGCTCATCTTTATCAACCGGTTTAGTAATAAACGCAAATATACCTTGTTTAGTCGCTTCCACGGCATCAGGTATCGAACCATGTGCTGTCATCATAATCACCGGCATTGAAGGGTAACGACTTTGTAAATGGCGATGAAGAGCCATGCCGTCCATTTCATCCATTCTTAAGTCAGTGATCACCGCATCATAGGTTTGGTTTTTTAGTGTTTGTAATGCCTCAATGCCACTTTCAACTGTGTTTACCAAATAACCTTTTGACTCAATTCTAATTGCCAGTAACTTTAATAAACTCGCATCGTCATCTACTAATAAAACCCGTGCTTTTGTTACTTCATTCATGATTACTGCTCCTTGGTTTCTTCACGTAGCAGAAGTTGTTGTTCGATAGTCGCAAGCGACGATAAGGTTTTGTCCATTTCATCACTTAGCGCTTGCTTAGCTTGTTTTGCCGCTAAATTCTGTTGTAAATATTGCTTTTGTAACCATAGATACTGCTTAATATCATCTGGCCAATAAAAAGCATGGTCACTTTTTTCAAGCTGATTAAGGGCTTTTTCTGGCTCTGAAGCACCGAGTAAACAAATTGATTCAAACAGACGCTTTAGCTCATTTTCGCCAACATAATTTGCTTTATCAGAAGCCGCTTTAAAGCCACCACATTTGGCTGCATGCCAAGCAATGACTGTACTTGCAGGCGGGTATAACGGCTCACTTTTCGGCCGAGGCTTGGGATTAGGTTGCCCTTGAGGTTTCACTTCTGCTGTCGGCTCTACTTGCTCTGGCTCAACATGCTTTTGCGTGATCGTGCACCCTGTTATAAAAAGTGTGCCTATAACAAGCATAAAACTGGCTTTATTCGCTAAGCCCATATCAGTTAACTCCTTGGGTTAATTGAATTGGTAAAATGGCTGTAAATACACACCCTTGTGGCTCATTATCTGTAATAGAGAGCTTACCGTTTAATTGTTCAACGGTTTCTTTAACTATGGTTAAACCAAGCCCGCTGCCCATTTCAGTATGTTGTTTTGCATTCTTGCCTTGGTAAAAAGCCCCAAATACAGCTGCTTTTTCAGTATCCTCTATCCCCACTCCTAAGTCGCAGACACTCAAAATTAACTGCCCCTGTTTTAAGCTTGCTTTTATTGTCACTGACTCGTGTTCCGGCGAAAACTTCAGCGCATTTGAGGTAAGCTGAATAAGCACCATTTCAAGTAGCTCAATTGAGATAAACAAGGCTTTATTTGGTAACTCGTTAACCAAAGTAATGGATAAGTCACGCGCTGATAATCGGTGCTCAAAATGACGCTCAATTTTATTCATCATCACGTTAAAATTAAGCTCGCTTAGGCTTTGCTTACTCGTGCGGATAGCGTTGTAACTCAATAGGCTTTCAATCATGGCTCTGAGTCGCACCATACTTTGTGTTATTAACTCAAGGACAGCTTGTTGCTCACTATTGATTGGACCAACAATTTCATCTACGAGTAAATCTGTGCCTTCAACCATAGAAGCGAGGGGAGTTTTTAATTCATGTGTCACATGGCGTAAAAACGTATCTTTTTGCTGCTCAAGCATATGTAACTGTGCTTGAACCCATTCTAGTTTATTACCTAATTCAACTAACTCTGACGAGCCACGAACTTGAATTTTTTGCTGCCAATGGCCTTGCCCTAGTTTATCAATCACATGTGTGAGTTCCCTAAGCCGTCCGCTGATCCGCCAAAGAAACCCGCCCCCGACCAATAACGTCAGTGGAATTAACGCAACTAACCAATTAATAAATGAAGCTTGAAGTGCTTTTAATTGCAGCTGATTTTTTGTGATGCGTAATTCATTTTGTTCTTTGAGCCAATTTGTTTGCTCACTGATAAGCTTACTAGCGGGTGCAAACAGCTCACCATCTTGCTTTTGTTCTATTAATAAATGTTGATGCGCAAACTGTAATACCTCAGCCAATTGCCGCCACTGCGAGACATAATCAGCGGTTGGGCTTAAAAATATAAGTTCATCGACACTTTGCAGTGACGATTGCCACTTATTGGCAATCAAGCTATCGAGGGATTCACTTTTAAGCACCCAATTTTGTCGAGTTGCCCTTTCTAAGCTATTTAAGTCTTGTTTGAGGTTATTAAATGCTTTAGTGATTTCGTAATTGTCACCGACGATTTCTTGAGTCACCGCTAGCTGCTTATTGAGCGCATTTAAAAATAAAATCACCACCAAAGATAACGGTAGTAAAGACAGCAAAATGCTACAGACGAACTGGCCAATAAGACTAGGTCGCCAATTGAGTAACTGTTTTATTTTTATCGCTACTGTATTTTGCATATTCACTCTCAACATAATTTCAGATGCTGATTATTAGTGAACAAACTTAGACACTCGCTGAATCCGACCTTAAAAAGTACTGATTTTTACCCAAAAACCGATACAAAGTTGCTATTTGGCAACATGCTAACTAATTGAAATAATAAGGATAAACTTTTAACACCTGAAAATCGTTGCAAAAAAGACACAACACCCTGTAACTATTTCGCATTCAAAACCACATAAAAACCATAAACCATTGATAATTAAAACCTTTCAACATTGGCACTGATTTTGATTAGTACTAAGCAAATTAGTTATTTAGGACACAAAATGAAAGTAACGGCCCAGGTAGCCACCCTGCTTATAAGTCTCATCTCGCTAAGTAGTTATGCACTAGATTTGCAAACAACGTTTAACGAGCTTGATAAAGACAGTAATGGCTTTTTGAGTGAAGCAGAAGCATCTGAAGATGCATTATTACATGGCAACTTTACGCAAATTGATAGTAACCAAGATGGCCAAATTTCATTTTCTGAGTTTCAGTCGTTTATTCAATAGGAGATTGTAATGAAACAACTTTTAGCTGCATTCTCGCTGATGTTTTTAGTTATCAGCGCCACTGTTTTAGCATCACAAATGGATGTTCAATTTGCTAAATTTGATACAAACGCCGACGGCGAGATTTCATTAACTGAAGCAACTAAACACGATAACTTACTTAAGCAATTTGCTGATCTGGATGAAAACGGCGATCAGGTTTTGTCTGAACAAGAGTTTGAAAAATTCAAACCTTAACGGCTTAAAGTGCTTGCCATAATCCCAGAGGGAATGTGTAAACGGATTTAAATTTTGGGAGTTAAATTATGGCAAGCACTTTTATTTATAAAGGAGAGTAATTATGAGAATTTTCTGGCTTGCTTCATGCACCTTAATTACTATAAGCTTCAATAGCTTAGCATTGGATGTAAAACAACGATTTGATCACCTCGATAAAGATAAAAATGGTTTTTTATCTGTGCAGGAACTGTCATCACAACCGCACTTGCAAAAACGCATAGCGCAGTGGGATACAGATAAAGATCAACAAATCTCGCTCCTTGAATTTAAACACTATTTAACAAACAAGAGTTAAAATAATGTCAAAATTAACCTTTGCCAGCCTAATTTTATGTGGTGTATTTAGCACAATAAGTTTTGCTGCAGATAGTATTGGTGAAAAATTTAAACAACTTGATCGTAATGACGATGGCTACCTGACTCGTTCAGAGTCAGCGAGAGATCCTGCTCTGTGGTCACGTTTCAAAAACTACGACAGCGATAAAGATAATAAATTATCGCTCAGTGAATTTAAGGTCTACGCAAGCAAATAAAGAGTTACAGTTAATTATTTACCTGCTGCTGAGTTGCAGTTTACTGCAACTCTGATACTGTTTTCGTAAATCAATAAAAACTATTAGAAGATTATGAAACTCATCATCAGCTTACTAGCAACAGCTTCACTTAGCTGCTTTGCCAACACCACTGTTATTTACAATGTAAATGGCTACACGCCTACCTACAAAGGTGAAACCCAACACTTTTCTGCACTGGTTTTTAAAGACGGTAAAGTCGTAAAAACAGGCAATGACTCAATTAAAAACAGCTTCCCTGACGCCACCTCAATTGATGGTGAGCAAGCCACGTTGTTACCTGGTTTAGTCGATGCTCATGGCCATGTAATTGGTTTAGGGAATAACCTCTCACAACTTGATGTCAGGAATACGCTCTCGGCAGATGAGGTTGGCAAAATGCTGGCTGAGTTTGCCAAAGATAAGCAAGGTTGGATCATTGGTCGCGGTTGGAACCAAGAGCAGTGGCCTGGCGGTGAATTTCCAACTGCCGCTGATTTAGACAAGTATGTAAAAGACAAACCTGTGGTGCTTTCTCGCGTTGATGGTCATGCAGTATGGGTTAACTCAAAAGCCATGGAACTTGCAGGTATCGCCAAACAAACTCCCTCTCCTGCCGGCGGTGAAATTTTAAAGCTAGATTCTGGGTTACCTTCAGGGGTATTCATCGATAAAGCTGAAACACTTATTACCCAGCATGTACCAAAAGCAAGTCATGCCAGCATAAATACAGCATTAGATAATGCTGGTGAACATCTACTAAGTTTGGGTATTACATCAACCCATGATGCCGGTATCGATTATGATACATGGCAAGTGTACAAGCAGCGCTCTGAGCAAAATACCCTTCCGGTTAGAATCGTTGCCATGTTAAGTGCAGCCGATCCTCAACTAGAAACCATGCTCAAAGCCGGAAAATATAAAGACATGAATGACATGCTGTCGATTCGCAGTGTCAAAGTGTATGCGGATGGTGCTTTGGGAAGTCGAGGCGCAGCTCTCATCGAGGAATACGCAGATCGTAAAAATCACCACGGCTTAATGCTTGAAACGCAAGAAAAGCTTGAGCAGCTATTCAACTTAAGCTTTGCCCATGGCTTTAGTGCGAACACCCATGCAATTGGTGATAAAGCCAATCACGTGGTGCTCGATGCTTATGAAAATGTATTCAAAAAAACCGGTGGGATTTTACTGCGTAACCGAATTGAACACGCACAAATTGTTACTCCTGAAGATATCCCTCGTTTTAAAACGTTAAAAATTATTCCATCAATGCAGCCTGTTCATGCAACCTCTGATATGCATATGGCAGAGCAGCGCCTAACTGAAAAACAACTTGAAGGGGCGTATGCTTGGAAAACCTTTTTAGCGCAAGGCTCAGTGATTGCAGCAGGTTCTGACTTTCCTGTAGAGCTTGCTGATCCGTTTGATGGATTATATTCAGCCATTACACGAATGGATCATAATCAACTTCCTGAAGGTGGCTGGCGACCACAAGAGCTGCTATCGCGTGATGAAGCTTTGCGTGCTTTTACTTTAGGTGGTGCTTATGCTGCACATCAAGAGTTTAAGGTAGGTAGTTTAGAGCAAGGAAAGTGGGCTGACTTTATTTTGATTGATAAAGACTATTACAAAGCCCCAGTTTCTGAGATCCACGATATAAACGTGACACAAACTTGGATTGCGGGCGAGCTAAAATATAAAAAAGAGGAATAATATTACTCGGCGTCAGCTTTTTGCTGACGCTTTAATTTAATGATGTGGTAAATATTCACAAACGCCAGTAAACCATTGGTGAAGGCAACCGGGACAGCACCAATTGCCAATCCGTAGAAGGTAAATGCAATACACCCTGCTAGGTTAAGCCAACGTAGTTTTACTACATCGCTCATTGTCAAAGAGGCAACCAACAGTGCTGACGCTAAATAGCCTAAATATTCCCAACTCAATTGTTCTCTCCTAGGCTTTAGGTTAGCATTGGAGCTTGTCATTTTTTTTGACGCACTCTGTGCTAGTTTGACAATAAAATAAAAAAGCTAACTTACTAAAAACCTTGTAAAGCTTAAGAATAATCTTGGCTTTAAAATCATTACACGGGAAATGAAGGTATCAGTAACGTGAAACACCTTACTAGCAAGTTAGCGTAAATTCTTAGAATCTTAATGCTAACGTCATTAAGATGTAATAAATAGGACAATTGTCCGAAGAGCGGCGTTAATGTTTCAATATCATTTTTCAAGCTATCTTGTTGACCAATTACTGACATTTGCTGGCAGTAGTTTTCAACAAGCTAAAAAAGAAGTGCTGATCCACCAAGATCAACCCTTGTCAAAACTCGTATTAGTGAGAAGCGGCACAGTGTCGTTCAGTTATGACGTGGGGAATGGCCGACGCCTTCTTTTGGGCCAGCTTGATTGTAACAATACACTGATTGGTGAGATTGAAGCTCTGAATAACTACCCGTGTATTTACACAGTTACGTGCTTTAGCGATGTAAGTTACAACCTAATTGAGCTTAAACATTGGCGCGCACTACTATTAGAAAAGCCTGAGTTAAGCTTATACACAGCGCAAACTATTGCTGCTAAGTTCCAAGAAAACCAAAAAATAAACTTAGATAAGCTGCTATTACCACTTAGCTACAATATAGCTAAAGATTGCTTATTAAGAGCTGAAAACAGTAATCCAACGTTACTGCGTGCTTACCCTACCGTAAATGCCGAAGCAGAACGCTTTGCTACCACAGAAAGAGCTTATAGACGAGTAGTTACAGAACTAGTTGAGAAAGGCTTAGTGCAGCGAAGCAATCAAGGTTTACAAGTAGTAGATATCGACAAGCTTAGCGACTACGTTGAAAGTTTTGCACAGTTATAAATGTGTTACAAATTTTTCTTAAATGCTTTAAAATAATATTACCAAACTGAAAAGCAAAGTCAGCACAAGTTCAGTTGGATAATCTATAAATATTCATAGAGTTAAGCTTCTTTACTGCAAAGCTCTATATTATAATTTTGCAAAGCGGTGTGTTATCAGCTGTTGCACTTGAAAGATAAGACAGAACTTTCTTATTTTATTAATGAAAGTATATATAATGTTCACTTGACGTATATATAATGTACGCTTATCCTTCAATAACAGATAACCATGTGTGGCGTTTTTTCGGTGCACAAACCGGTACTATTTGCTCTAATAAAAGTCTGATTACTTTACGAGAAAGGAAAGAAAGGTAACGATTATGGGAAACAATGAATTTAAACTAACCAAGCTAGCGCTAGCGTTAGGTGTCACTTTAAGCTTAAGTGGTTGTTTGAGTGATGACGACAAAAACGACACAGTGCCTGAGCCACCAGTTCCAACACAAAATGTAGCAGTTCCACCTACGGCAGCTGAAGTTCAAGCTGGTACTATCACTGTTAATGTTGTTGATATCACTGGTACTCGCCTTGCTGATACAGTAACTGCAACTATTACTTTTAAATCTGAAGATGGCTTATTGACGGCTTCAGGTGAAGCTTTAACTGATGACACAAAGTCAACGACTACAAGTACTTTCGCTTACACTGTTGACTCTATTCCTGCTGATGGTATTAGCTATAGCTATGTTGTTTCAGCTGAAGGTTATTTAAACAATTCAGGTACATTATCTGTTAGTAGTACAGACAACGTCGCAGCTCAAGAAATCCGATTAACACCAAGAACCCTTGCTGACTCTGATGTAGCTATCGTAGCTGATACTAAAGATCTAGCTGACTTAGCTGAAGACGGAACTACGGTTGCGTACGATCCATCTACTGGATTAAGTGTCACTGGTGATAAAGACGAGATTGAATTAAAGCAAGCTATATCAGCAGATAAAGCTGATACAGCTGTAGGTAGTGCAAGTGTAAAAATCAAAAATGGCACACAATTTTTAGACACAGACGGTAATGCTCTAACTTCAGCTCCTAAAATGACTGTTGCCTACTTCGCAAATGAAGCAACTCGCAACGATAATGAGTCAGAAAGCGCTGCTACGACAAACTCGTCTTTAGATGCGTTTCCAGGCGGCCTTGCTCTTTCTGTAGCAAATCCTGATGGTTCTGATTCGGCAGTATCAGGCTCATTTACATCTGGTGGTTTTGTAGCTATCGAATTAGTTGATGATGAGGGTAACAAAGTAAAAAGTTTCGGTGAAGGAAACTCTATTACTGTTGCAATGGAAGTTGATAAAAAAACTTCTAACCCATGTCCAGTAACTCTTCCTGATGGTGAAGATGTAACAACATATGCTGAAGCTAATGGCTTTGCAAGTGGTACATGTACCGTAGCTAACCCTGTAGCTCGCAAAATTGCTGCTGGCGACATTTTCCCTGTATGGAGTTATGATGAAGATGTAGGCGAGTGGACTTTTGAGAGCTATGGTGAAGTAACAGTTAATTCTAATGACCCTCTAGATGGTACTTACAGCACTTTTGACGTAACTGTTGACGTAGATCACCTATCATACTGGAACCTTGATTACTTCAACAACCAACAATGTTCAAGTTTCTCTTTTGACATTTTAGATAGTAATGATGCAGCTAACACAGCGCGAACTACTATTATTTTAGAAAATAACGGTTTTAGAAGAACATTAACAAGCTATACTGGTGATTATTCAAAAGCTACTATCTTTAACCCACCATCATTCCCAGTAAAAGTTAAAGTACTTAGTAATGGTGTTAACGTACTTGATGGTTTATCTTCTGACGCTGATGGAAATGCATCTGCTATGTCTGTTGATAATCTTTGTGATTTAAATAACCAAGATCTGAAACTTACAATTGCATCACCTGTTATCGTATCTAAACCGATTACGACTCAACTAGTTTGTAGTAACACAGAAGAATTCGATGTAGGTACAGATCCTGTACAGACTCCTACTCCGGTATTTTTCCAAGTTGGTAACCAATTTGTACAATCTGTATACTCTACCGGCACATTCAATGTTGATTTAGAGCAGGGTACTACTTACACAGCTTGGTACTTTGATTACAACAACTACACATGGCTGACCTCTGAAGTTACAGGCAATACTACAGCTGCAACTTTAGATATCCCAACAGTTTGTGAAGTTGTTGAACAACCAATCACAGGTGGTACTGGTGGTACTGGTGGTACTGGTGGTACTGGTGGTTCTGGTAACGGTGGCTAGTCCACAGCGCTAATAAAGCTTTTAAAACCGCGCTTATGCGCGGTTTTTTATTGCCTTTTAAAAACTATACATAAACACCAAGCTTCTCTTTTGTGATAAGTATCAATGCATTTACGCTGCTTAAACTACCACT
This sequence comes from Pseudoalteromonas sp. P1-26, assembly GCF_001401795.1. Classification (NCBI taxonomy): domain Bacteria; kingdom Pseudomonadati; phylum Pseudomonadota; class Gammaproteobacteria; order Alteromonadales; family Pseudoalteromonadaceae; genus Pseudoalteromonas; species Pseudoalteromonas sp. P1-26. Next base: position 77,728 of record NZ_LKDX01000007.1, read on the forward strand.
ATTATCAATAGGGAGTTTTACGCACTTAATTTCAGGCAATAAAAAAGGCTCACTAAGAGCCTTTTATGAAACATCTGAACAAGATTACTTTTCAAGTAAAATGTCGTGGATGTTAGCTAAATCAGACTTACCTTCGATAATTTCGTCTGGCGTTAGGCCTGAAAGTTCATGAGGGAACACTAACCACTCTTCAGACTCATGAATGAAGTAATCTGGCACCATGTCTACCTTTGAGTTCTTCGGCTTGTAGTATGGGCATGCAACGCGAATATCACGTGGTAGGTTTAAACGCATTAACTCCGAAAGCTTTTCTTTTAACGCAAAAATACTGCGGCCAGAATCAAAAACATCATCAACGATTAGTAATGAGTTATCTGCATTGGCATTTTCAATGATGTAATGCAAACCGTGAACTTTGATCTCTTTAGATTGCTGGTTAATACCGTAATACGAAGAAGTACGCACTGCGATATGGTCAGTTTCGATGCCTTTGTAATCGTAATATTCTTGAACTGCGATACCAATTGGAGCACCACCACGCCAAATACCAATGATGAAATCAGGACGGAAACCATCTTCATAAACTTGTGCCGCAACACGAAATGAATCTTCAAGAAGCTGCTGCGCAGTGATATAGCACTTATCTGACATAAATAGAGACCCCAGTGTGAATTGATCATTCAAGTGTAGCTAATTTAATAAAAACTAACCACAGGATGAGAAAATGTGGGGCGTGATTTTATACTAATTTACTCAAAAAAGCTTGTATCAGTTTGTAAAATTCCCCTTTAGATAAAAAAAGCCCCTTAACTTAGATAAAGTTAAGGGGATTAATGAAAAAGTAAATTGCTTATGCTTTTTCTAGTAATGTTCTTGCAACGGTACGCATACCTTGAGTTGTTGCGCCCGCAGCCCACTCGCTTGTGCTACCCATGTTAAATGCAGCAGCAAGGTCAATGTGCACCCAACCTTTCCCTTCATTTGGCACAAAGCGTGATAAGAAACCAGCCGCATTGGAAGCACCACCGTAGCCACCACCTTTTTGTGGGCGGCTATTTGCTGTGTCAGCATATGGCGACGGGCAATTTTGTTGGTGCCATTTTTCAAGTGGTAATGGCCAAGCAGCTTCCATTTCTTGCTCTGCAAAGTCTTGTACGTCACGTACAAGCTCTTTATCAAGACCAAACAATGCATTGTACTCTTGGCCTACAGCAACAAGCGCAGCGCCTGTTAAGGTTGCCGCATCAATGATTAATGGCGCGCCAGACTCACCTGCTGCCATTAAGCCATCAGCTAGTACTAAACGACCTTCAGCGTCTGTGTTAACGATTTCAACCGTTGTACCATTTTTATACGTTAAGATATCGCCAAGTTTGTAGGCGTGGCCTGAAATTAAGTTTTCAGCACAGCATAAGAACAACTTAATGCGTTTGTTGATACCACGGCTAATAGCAAGTGCTAAACCTGCAGTCACAGTTGCTGCGCCGCCCATGTCGCATTTCATGCCTAACATGCCTTCACTTGCTTTGATTGAGTAACCACCTGAATCAAACGTAATGCCTTTACCAACTAAAGCGGCTGCAACAGGCGCGTTTTCATCACCAGTTGGGTTGTAATCTAATGCTAATAATACTGGTGGACGTTCACTACCACGGCCTACCGCATGGATACCAATCCATTGTTGCTCTAATAAAGCATCACCTTTAATAATTTGGTAGCTTACGTGCTCAGGTGCTAGTGACTGAATAAACTCAGCTGCTTTACCAGCTAGGCTCTCTGGGAAAATATCATCAGCTGTGCCATTGATCATTTGACGAGCCCACGTCGCAGCTTGCTTTAAAGAAGCCAATTCTTTGCCGTCTGTTTTTGCATTTTCAACAAACTCAATAGCATCTAAATTCTTTGGTGAAACAAAGCCTTGGTAGAAAGCCCATTGTGTTTCTGTACACCAAACATCGCCCACTAAGGCAATATTTTTTAAGCCTTGATTAGCTAACGTACGTGCTGCTTTTTGTACGTTTTTAAGTGTATCTTGCTCAGTTAAATGAACAGTTGCGCCTTGTTCAGTAAAAGAAAGAGCGGCTTTTTCGCCCCAATGTGCGGCAGCGCCCTGCTCGCTAAGTTGAACTAGAAATTTTTCTGACATGTTAGAATACTCTTTGCGCTAAAAATGTTACTCGAGTTTACTACAGCCAACGTCAGTTCCCAACAGCTTGCGATAAATAGCATTATGAGATGTGGTTCAATCCTCGTAATGAATCACTTACAATAAAGAAAAACGAATTACTAAGAGCCATGAAGTTTACTCCCGCATTACAAACAGCTACCTTAATTAAACGCTACAAACGTTTTTTAGCCGACTTAAAAACTGCCGATGGCGTAGAGTTTACAGCTCACTGTGCTAATACCGGCAAAATGACGGGCTGTGCAGAGCCTGGATTTAAAGCGTTTTATTCAACCAGTGATAACGCCAAACGTAAGTTCCCTCAATCCTTGCAATTAACTCAGAACCAATTCGATCACTTAATATGTGTTAATACCGCGATTGCAAACAACGTTGTACAAGAAGCCTTAAATGCAGGCGCGATTACTGAACTTGTTGACTATCAAACAATTGCTGCAGAAGTAAAATACGGCCAAGAAAATAGCCGTATCGATTTTTTATTAACAGGTGAACACAAACCCCATTGCTATGTAGAAGTAAAATCTGTGACATTACTTTCACAAACAGAACCACAATCTGGGCAAGGGTATTTTCCGGATGCAAAAACTGAGCGAGGCCAAAAACATCTGCGAGAGTTAATAGAAGTGGTGCAACAAGGACATCGTGCAGTATTATTTTTTGCCGTTTTACATGAAGGTATCAATCAAGTAAGTGCGGCGGAACATATCGACCCGAAATACGCCAAACTTTTAACTGAAGCTATAGATAATGGTGTTGAAGTGATTGCTTATAAAGCAAAAATTTCGGCAGAAGAAATTAAGTTGCAAGAAAAATGTGATTTTCTGAACTAAGCTACTCTTTTACTAAAACGACAATAAAAGCACTATTTTAGTTGTATTATTTTTTTTTGCCCATATAACTTAGCAAATTTAAAAAATTTATGGATAGTTAAGGGCTTACAAAACCGCCCATAATTATTTGAGCAATCATTAGCGCAAGGTCAAGAGGATTAATTAAAAATAAATTTGCCTCAGTCTAATGATTCTGCTATTTATAGCCGCCGGCTAACGCTGGGCAAAATATTAAGGATTTAGGAGAAAGTTATGCCAGACCAAAAAAGACTAGGGTTATTGGCTCAGGCCGGGTTGGAACCATACCAAGAACAGCCAGGTGAAGAGTATATGAATGAAGCACAACGTGCTCATTTCAAAACAATTTTAGAAGCTTGGCGTAACGATTTACGTAACGAAGTAGACCGTACTAAATCGCATATGCAAGACGAAGCAGCTAACTTTCCAGATCCAGTAGATCGTGCAGCACAAGAAGAAGAATTCTCATTAGAACTTCGTACTCGTGACCGTGAGCGTAAACTGATCAAGAAAATTGAAAAAACGATTCAATTAATCAAAGAAGATGACTTTGGTTTCTGTGAATCATGTGGTATCGAAATTGGTATCCGCCGCCTAGAAGCGCGTCCTACAGCTGATTTATGTGTAGACTGTAAAACGCTTGCGGAAATTAAAGAAAAGCAATCTGGACGCGGTTAATTACATCCTTTAATTAGCCCATGTCTACCACAGCCGTTAACACGCCAATGCGTGAATATCGTGGCCGCTTTGCGCCATCCCCTTCAGGGCCATTACATTTTGGCTCACTTATAGCGGCTGTGGGTAGCTTCCTTGATGCAAAAGCCAATCAAGGGAAATGGTTAGTACGCATTGAAGATATCGACACAACGCGTGTTGTAAGCGGTGCTAGTGACGATATATTACATACCTTAGAGGCTTACGGTCTTTACTGGGACGAGCCTGTCATATACCAAACCCAGCGTCATGAGCAATACCAAGCCATTGTTGACGAGTTAATTTCGCAGAACCTTGTTTATGCATGTCATTGCACGCGCAAAGAAATTAAAACAATCGGTGGAATATACCAAGGCCACTGCCGGTATAAAAACCACGCTTTAACTGATTCAGCGCTACGTTTAACCCAGCAATTTGCAACCAGTCAATACCATGATTTAATTCAAGGTAAAGTGTATGTTGATAGCCAACTTGCCAAAGAAGATTACTTAATAAAGCGAAGCGATGGTTTATTTGCTTACCAACTGGTCGTAGTCGCCGATGATATTGCACAAGATATTACAAGAGTCGTTCGCGGCGCTGATTTACTCGAACCTACCGCACGACAACTCAGTTTGTTTAAGCAGCTAAATAAACCGGCCCCAGAATACGCCCACCTACCTTTAGCAGTAGCTAAACCCGGTTTTAAGCTATCAAAACAAAATTACGCTCCGGCAATAGCAAAATCAGATCCAAAGCCTGCGTTGTTCGATGCCTTGCGCTTTTTAGGCTTAAAGCCAGAAAGCTCACTTTTATCGTTAAATATCGATCAGATGTTAGCATGGGCTATTGAAACTTACCGCCTTGAACACATACCAAAGGTGCAAGAAATACAAGTTAGCGAGGATCCAAACTCTCCTTTTTGTAACTTTGTTACTATTGAAAAATAAATTGCCAATTTTAAAGGCCGGGTAACTTAATTTTTCAGCCCTGCTGGTATATGATAGCGACCCAAAGTGTGCGAATCATCAACACCTTAATTTAGCGCCATTTAAAACACACTGATTACACGTCAATCTCACATCGGCGAAGTATCAAACAAACGCTATACTTGATGAGTCGCAAAGTCCGCGTCGTAGGAGACAGATTATTATTTCTAAGCTTTTTCAATTTTGTCGGCAGATTATTGGCCCAAATGCCACGACATCAAGTGATGCTTTGCCAACGAGCGAGTTACCTTTGGTGATCGAGCGCAGTGAACATGGTATTTCGCGCAAACAATTTAGCCCAAATGCAATCAAAGTATTGTACCGCCTTAAAGAAGGTGGTTTTGATGCCTACCTTGTAGGTGGTTGTATTCGAGATATATTGTTAGGCCAACAACCAAAAGACTTCGACGTTGTAACAAACGCAACCCCTGAGCAAATCAAAAAGCTATTTCGTAACTGTCGCCTAATTGGTCGCCGTTTTCGTTTAGCCCATATCGTGTTTGGTCGAGAAATTATTGAAGTGGCGACCATGCGTGGCCATCACGAAGCCGAAGAAAGCAAAAATCAAATTAGCCAATCAAGTGAACACGGCCAACTCCTGCGTGACAATGTCTATGGCAGCATCGAAGAAGATGCTGAGCGCCGCGACTTTTCGATTAATGCACTTTACTACTCAATTAACGATTTTTGTATTTATGACTATGCCAATGGCATTAGCGCGATAAAAGCAAAACAAATTGAGCTAATTGGCGACCCAGAAACACGTTACCGTGAAGACCCTGTGCGCATGTTACGTGCAGTGCGTTTTGCCACCAAACTAGGAATGAGCATTGCACCTGGCACCGAAAAGCCAATTAAAGGCCTTGCTAATTTACTTGATCATATTCCGCCTGCTCGTTTGTTTGAAGAATCACTCAAATTGTTTTTAAACGGCAAAGCTGAAGAAAACTACTTAATGCTACGCCAGTATGGTTTATTCAAAGCATTATTTCCTGCTCTTGATAAAATCTTAGATGCCAACCCTGAAGGCTTTGAGCATACGTTTATCCTGCAAATGTTTAAAAACACCGATAAACGTATTAATGCTGATAAAAAAGTCACCCCAGCCTTTATTTTTGCAGCCTTATTGTGGTTCCCATTGCAGAGCATTGCGAAGAAGTTACAACAACGCGACCAACTTTCAGAGTACGATGCATTTGCACAAGCAATGAACAAAGTACTGAGTGAAAACGCGCAACATGTAGCAGTACCAAAACGCTTCACCTTGGGTGCACGCGATATTTGGCATATTCAGCAACGCCTTGATAAACGAGGTGGTCAGCGTGCTTACAGGCTCACTCAACAGCCTCGCTTCAAGGCTGCCTATGATTTCTTACTACTGCGTGTGCAAGCTGGCGAAGAGCAGCAAACAGAGCTTGCTGACTGGTGGACAACCTACCTAAGCCAAGACATCAATGGTCAAAAAGAAATGGTTAAAAGTTTAGGACACCAAGGTGGCCCTAAGCGCCGTCGTCGCCCACGCAAGAAAAAAGTAGACTAAGTATGAATACCGTTTATTTAGGTTTAGGTGCCAACTTAAACACACCACGTAAACAAATTCATGCTGCTGTCACTGCCCTAAAAGCATTAAAAGACGTTGAGTTTGTTTGTGTATCCCATGATTACGCAAGCAAACCAATGGGGCCACAAGATCAACCCGATTATGTAAATGCAGTCGCGTGTGTTAAAACTGCACTTAAGCCAGAGCAGTTGCTTGATTTAACTCAAGCCATTGAGCTTGAGCATGGCCGTGTTAGAAAAGAAGAACGCTGGGGTCCGCGTACCCTTGATATAGATATTTTATTGTTCGGTAATGACGTGATAGACACCCCTCGCTTAACTGTGCCTCATTATGGCTTAACAGAGCGAGAATTTGTTGTTTATCCCTTGTTGGAAATTGCACCAACACTTGTACTACCGAATAATCAATCACTTGCTGATATAACAAAAACGTTGCCTTTAAACGATTTACAACAACTCCCTCAGCAGTAATCAACCAAGGCTAAGCCTTAGAGGAAATTATGTCTAAAATCACCGTTTCAACTCTCAATAAAATGAAACAAGAACAACAAAAAATCACCGCATTAACGGCTTACGATGCCAGTTTTGCTAAATTGTTTCATGATAATGGCGTCGAGGTGATTTTAGTCGGTGACTCACTAGGCATGGTACTGCAAGGTGCTGATGACACCCTAGCAGTAACCAACACAGATATTGCTTATCATACACGTTGTGTACGTGCCGGAAGCCGCGAATTATTTGTGATTGCTGACTTACCTTTTATGACCTATGCCAACCCAGCTGATGCCTGTAAAAATGCAGCTGAGCTGATGCGTGCTGGGGCAAACATGATTAAGCTTGAAGGCGGCGAATGGCTGCACGACAGTATTCGTGCAATGACCCAACAAGGTATTCCAGTATGTGGCCACCTAGGATTAACACCTCAGTCAGTACATGTATTTGGCGGTTTCAAAATTCAAGGTCGTGAGCAATCTCAAGCCGATAAAATGGTCAGCGATGCAAAAGCACTTGAGGCGGCAGGTGCACAGTTACTTGTTTTAGAATGTATTCCAAGTGAACTTGCTAAACGTATTACTGATGAACTGAGTATTCCTACCATTGGTATTGGGGCAGGTAATCAAACTGATGGGCAAATCTTAGTAATGCACGACCTAGTTGGTATTTCGGCAGGTTATATCCCTAAGTTTTCAAAGAATTTTTTATTAGAAACCGGCAATATGCCAGCAGCAGTGCAAAAGTATTGTGAAGATGTAAAAAGTGGTGCTTTCCCAAGTACCGAACACGAGTTTAAATAAATGCAATCAATCACTGAAATTAAATCGTTACGCAGCCAAATCAAAGCTTGGCGTCAAGCGGGCCTGAGCATTGCGCTAGTGCCTACCATGGGCAATTTACACCAAGGTCACTTTTCACTTGTTGAAAAAGCCAAAACATTGGCTGATAAAGTGGTTGTGAGTATCTTTGTAAACCCGATGCAATTCGGTGCCAATGAAGACCTTGATAGTTACCCGCGTACACTAAACGAAGATAAACAAGGTTTAGCAGATCTTGGTACTGATATCGTGTTTACCCCATCCGTTGAGACGATTTACCCAAATGGTTTAGGCGAGCAAAGCTTTGTCGATGTACCGGGTGTTTCTATGGGTTACTGTGGAGGCTCGCGTCCTGGTCACTTCAAAGGCGTTGCAACCGTTGTCACTAAATTATTTAATTTGGTTCAACCTGACTTTGCTTGTTTTGGTGAAAAAGATTTTCAGCAGCTACAGGTTATTAAAACCATGACGCGCGACCTATCTATCCCAGTTGAAATTGTTGGCGTTCCTACTTGCCGTGAAATCTCAGGTTTAGCAATGAGCTCTCGTAATGGCTATTTATCTGATGAGCAAAAAGACACTGCAAGAGTACTGTTTGCCACACTAAATAATACTGCAACGGCACTTAAACAAGGCAGCGCAGACATTGCAGCTCTTGAGGCTGATGCAAAAGCACAGCTTGAAAAGGCAGGACTAAAACCTGACTATTATTCGATTGCAGAGCGCTCAACACTAAAACCAGCCACCGTGGCTGACAAACAACTTGTTATTTTAGCTGCTGCTTATTTGGGCTCAGTACGTTTAATTGACAATTTACAAGTTGAGCTGGATTAAATAGCAACAATCTGGGTAAGATGGATTGCAAAGAAAAGACATAAACTAGGGATAAGCATGAAAAAATTACCAGCAATTGCAGCAACATTGTTTGCTATGACATTACTGTCTGCCTGCTCAAACAAAATTGAAAACCCAGAAATGCAGCAATGTGCTCAGCAAAACTATCAATGCGAAGCGAGCTGTGAGCAACAAAGCACCGCTGATGGCTTAGTTCATAAAGTCTGTAGCAACAAGTGCATTGAAGCTTACAACCAATGTAAAGCCAATGCAGAAAAGTTAGGCGAAGTTAAATAACAACGACTCGCTTTTTAAGGCACTGAAAACCTATTCGGTGCCTGCACTCCCCTCCTCGATTACAATTTCACTCGCACAATTAAGCCTCTGGTAATTTTGTTCATATTTTTGTTTACCCTTTAAGCTATTCATATTAGGGCAAGCTTTCGTTCATTAAACTTCTCCATATTGGTGACGAATAAACAACTGCAACTGTGTAATTGTTTCTCACTAATTTCAAAATTTTACTCTTCGCATTTAGCTGCACCAACTCAAAGCCATTGAGATTGTTAATTTTTATTTTGGGTCCAGCAATTGCTATGAGATATGAAAGAATTATTGTGATTTACGGCTAAAGGAAAATTGAATGAAACCAGAAACCCGAACTAAGCTCTTCAGCGCTATTAAAAAGAAGACCTTCTTGGGCGTATTATTAGCCATGAGCGCAGGTCATAGTTACGCAGTTGAAGACCCAGAGCAGCCAAAAGCAACTGAAACAGAACAAACAGCCGCTGAGGTTCAAGCAACCGAAAATGAAAAACAGCAAGTAGAGGATACTGCTGCTGTTGAGCTTAAGCCTGCAATGATCACGATTCCAGAAGAAAAGCTATTTGAAGTTATCACTGCACGTGCGAAAAAATTAGCCTCTGAGCCGTATGTAGCGCCTAAAGAGTTAGAGCTTGAAGCATTAACTAATATTGGTTATCAGGACTACCGTGCGATTCGTTTTCGTACTGAGCAAGCAATTTGGAAAGATCAAAGCCTGTATGAAGTGCAGTTATTCCACCCTGGCTTTTTATATCGCTCACCAGTTGCAATCAATACTCTTGAGCAAAATGCCGAAGTAAAAAGTTTACCTTTTAAAACAGATTACTATCGTTACGATGCAACTGCTGCCCCGTTAGAGCAAGAGATCAGCACCGCTATTGCCAATACACAACTTGGCCATGCAGGTTTTCGTTTGCATTTTCCACTGAACAACAACCAGTACAAAGACGAAGTAGCTGTGTTCCAAGGTGCTTCGTATTTTCGTTTAGTTGGCCCGCATCAAGTATATGGTCTGTCAGCTCGAGGTCTTGCAGTTGATACAGCACTGAGCTCAGGCGAAGAGTTTCCTGTTTTCAAAGAGTTCTGGTTAGTAAAACCTGCACCCGAAGATACTACCATCGTGCTTTATGCATTATTAGATAGCCCTTCAGTGTCGGGAGCCTATCGTTTTGAACTAACACCTTCTACTAACACTGAAGTAAAAACCGAGATGCAAATTTTTGCCCGTAAAGACATTAAAAAGCTCGGCATAGCCCCGCTAACAAGTATGTTTTACCACGGTGAAAATAGTACTAAGTTTTTTGATGATTACCGCCCTGAAGTACATGATTCTGATGGCCTATTAATGCAATCAGAACAAGGTCAATGGATTTGGCGTGCACTGAATAACCCAAAAAAATTAAGTGTCACTTCGTTTAGCTACGAGAACCCTAAAGGCTTTGGCCTTGCACAGCGAGACCGAGACTTTAATAACTACCTTGATACCGAAGCGCATTATCACAACCGTCCGAGCATGTGGATTGAGCCAGTGGGTAATTGGGGTAAAGGGCGTGTTGAGTTAGTAGAAATCCCTACAGATACCGAAACCAACGACAATATTGTTAGCTATTGGGTGCCAGAGCAGCCTATGAAAGCTGGTGACAGCTTAAGCTTTAGTTACAAGCTGTCGACTTTCAATGCCACGCTTGCAACTCAAGATAAAGCGAGTGTGTTAAGAACCCGAATTGGTAGTGCAGCATTACCTGGTGAAGACAATCCACCACCAAAAAGCCACCGCCAATTTACCGTTGATTTTAGTGGCGAAACCATTAATCAACTATCAGCTAATTTTGCCATGCAGGCGGATCTTACACTCTCTGCTGGGCAAATAAGCGATAAAACGGTACAGCAGTTACCAAACAATCAAGGATGGCGCGTAGCATTTAAAGTGGCGCCAGAGGGAGATAAGCCTGTTGATATGCGCTTATCGTTAAAACTACGTGATAAAGAAATCAGCGAGGTATGGAGCTATGTCTGGTATCCAAACGACGTCCAATAGTAAAGCATTAAAGGCAACAGCAATGCCATTTAAGAAGACCCGCGCTTGGCTTTTTTCAAGCCTAGCGCTTACCATTACCGCCTATGGCGTGTGGATCATGTTCGATATTTTAAATTCTAACGGCATGACACCGCTTGAGTACGCTTTACTGGCATTATTTACAGTTACCTTCGCGTGGATTGTTACAGCCTTTTGTAGTGGCTGTATGGGCTTCATCCTGCAATTATTTCGTATTGACCCGTTGACCTTAAAACGTCAAAAGCCAATCGAGATTAATCAGCATGCCTTGAGCCAAACTAAAACAGCCATTGTTATGCCTATCTACAACGAAGATACAGAGCGTGTCATCGCCGGTTTTGAAGTAAGTTTACGCTCGCTGGCTAAAACAGGGCAAATGCCGCATTACGACTTTTACTTGCTAAGTGATACGCAAGACCCTGAAATTGCACGTAATGAACTTAAAGCGTGGAATGCACTTACTGAGCGCTTAGGTGATTTAGCAAAGCATACTTTTTATCGTCGCCGTGAAGATAATAAACACCGTAAAGTGGGTAACTTAACTGATTTTTGTGAACGTTGGGGCAGCCAGTACGATCACATGATTGTGCTTGATGCCGATAGCATTATGACGGGTCAATGTATGCTTGAACTGACTTCTAGCATGATCAGCAATCCAAAATCAGGCTTGATCCAGACGATCCCGATTCCGGTTCGCCAAGACACGTTTTTTGGTCGCTTTTTACAGTTTGCATCAATTTTATATAGCCCAATGCTGGCAACTGGTTCTGCTTTTTGGCAAACAAACCAAGCAAACTACTGGGGCCACAATGCGATTATTCGCGTTGAAGCATTCACAAAGTGCTGCGGCCTACCTGTTCTAAAAGGTAATGCCCCATTTGGTGGTGAGATCTTAAGTCATGACTTTGTAGAAGCTTCTCTGCTACACCGCAGTGGTTGGGATGTGTTACTGCTCAGCGATGTTGAAGGCAGTTACGAAGAAGTACCAAGTAACATTCTCGATTACGCGATTCGTGATAGACGCTGGGTGCAAGGTAATATCCAGCATTTAGGTTTACTGCCTAAATCAGGTCTTAAGCTAATGAGTAAAATGCACTTTTTATTTGGAGCCACAGCGTATATTTCATCGTTGATTTGGTTATCGATGCTGGCATTAAGTACCTTAGATGCAGTAACTCGTGCACTTAATAGCGACGTGTACTTTAACCATGCTTATCAACTTTTCCCAACCTGGCAAATTGCTAAAACGGATTTAATTGATTCGTTGTTATTTATTACAGCTGTATTGTTGTTACTGCCTAAATTAATGGGCGTAATTGTGACTTTAGTGCATCGTAATAACGCCTTTGGCGGTACGATGAAGTTAATTGCCGGTTCACTCATCGAAACTATTTTTGCGATTGTGATTGCCCCTTTAATGATGGTTTTTCATAGCTACTTTGTAGTGTGCGTATTTTTAGGCAAAAAAGTTAGCTGGGATGCACAACCTCGCGAAGGCAGAATGGTACCGTGGAAAGAAGCGATTGGTTATACGTTATTTTCGACTATTACCGCGATTATCTGGGGCTCGGTTGCTTACTATTACACACCGACCTTCTTTTGGTGGTTATCACCTATTTTAGTAGGTCTTATTTTAGCAGCGCCAATTGTACGCTATTCAAGCAGCATCGGCTTAGGAGTGAAAATGCGTAAAATGGGTTTATTTTTATGTCCAAGTGAAGTTGAAAACGATGATACCTTAGCGGCACTTCGTGTACATCAACAAGAAATTGGCTTGCCAAAAGATGAACACGCTGACTTTAATGTACCAGCATTACCCAATGAATACCCAACGGTAATGCCTATTCAAAGCTTTAAGGCACCCTCGGGTAAAAAGCGCAAGCAAGTACGTATTGCTCAGCAACGTATTAAAGCCAAGCTCTTTGCCAAAAGCTAAACGAAAAAAAACCGCTCAATGAGCGGTTTTTTCATCTATGTCTGTATGGTTGTTACAGAAGGCCTAGCTTTTTAAGTTCAGCCATTGCCATTTTACCTGAAAGTGGCACATAACCATCTTTCTCAACAATTTTTTGACCGTCTACAGAAAGAACCATTTTTAAGAACTCTGCATCGATTGGTGAAAGCGGCTTGTTAGGGTGCTTGTTCACATAAACGTATAAGAAACGAGATAGTGGGTATTTACCTGTTGCTACGTTTTCTAATGTTGCATCAACAAAGTTATCGCCTTTCTTAGAAAGTGGAACTGTGCGTACACCTGATGTTTTATAACCGATACCTGAGTAACCAATCGCGTTCACTGAAGAAGAGATTGACTGTACTACAGATGCAGAACCAGGTTGTTCGTTTACGTTGTTACGGAAGTCACCTTTACAAAGTGCTTTCTTCTTGAAGTAACCGTAAGTACCTGATACTGAGTTACGACCGTAAAGCTGGATATCTTTTGCAGCCCAATCACCCTCAAGACCTACTTCGCTCCAACGGTTAACTTGTTCACTTGCACCACATTTACGTGTAGAAGAGAAAATCGCATCAACTTGGTCAATACGTAAACCTTTGATTGGGTTATCTTTGTGTACGAATACAGCTAGAGCATCGATTGCAACGCGAACTTCAGTTGGCTTGTAGCCATAACGCTTTTCGAATGCTTCGATTTCTTTTGACTTCATACGACGGCTCATTGGGCCGAAGTTTGCTGTACCTTCAGTTAATGCTGGAGGAGCAGTTGAAGAACCCGCTGCTTGGATTTGAATGTTTACGTTTGGATAGAAGCGTTTGTACTCTTCTGCCCAGAACGTCATCATGTTTGCAAGAGTGTCAGAACCAACAGATGAGAAGTTACCAGAGATACCACTTGTTTTAGTGTACTCAGGCATATCTTTATCAACTGCAGCTGCTTGTGCTGATACAAATGTTGTTACAGCCACACCCATTGCGGCAACGAGATTTTTGAATTTCATAGGGGTTACTCCGATTTGTTCGTCCCATTTCCTAACTGCGGTCTACTCTAATGACACTAGATGACAGTTAGATTACCCTTAAATGACATTTTTATGACTTTGCGGTTTTTTTGGTATTACCTGCAATACGCACGACTTTTTCGCTACCAAATGCAAACGCAAAGGTCGAGCCTTGTCCTAATTTACTGCTGATATCTAAACGACTATCATGCCTTGTAAGTACATGTTTTGTAATAGCTAAACCTAATCCAGACCCACCTGTCGTACGGCTACGCGCTTTATCTACACGATAAAAACGCTCGGTTAAACGGTTAATATGCTCTGCGGCAATACCATCACCATTATCGGTCACACTAAATGCGGCTTGGTTATTTTTAAGCTGCCAATCAACTACAATCTTGCCACTAGGCTTGGTGTAATGGATGGCGTTAAACACAAGATTAGAAAAGGCACTACGTAATTCATCTTCGGCCCCTTTAATGTCTAAGCTCGCATCAACATTAAAAATAAGCTCATGGCCTTTATCTTGGTTTAATGACTGTGCTTCGGTTTGAATATAGGTAAGTAGCTGCGGTACATTGACAGGCTTATCGTTATCTTGACGACGTGCCCCTTCAATACGCGACAACGACAGTAATTGATTGACCAAGCTATCCATACGCTTACATTGTTCAAGCATGGTTGTTTGCGCTTTTTGCCACATTGCAGGAGGTGGTAAGCTATCTGAATCAAGCATTTCTAAGTAACCGGTTACCACAGTAAGCGGTGTTCTCAGCTCATGAGAAACATTGGCCACAAAGTCTTTACGCATCTGCTCAAGTTGCTTTAAGCGAGTAACATCACGCACCACCATCATCAACTGTGAACTTGCATAGGGCATAACACGAAACTCTAAGGTTTGATCGTAGCTGTGGCCACCATCAAGCTCGAGCGGTTCATCGAAACAAGCTTTATGCATGTACTTTGCAAACTTAGGATCGCGAATAAGATTATCTAAGCGTTGCCCATGATCAGTAGGCCACTGTAAACCTAAAACCTTTAAAGCCAATTGGTTACACCAAATAATGCTTAGGTCTTTTTGTAATACAACCACCGCATCAGGCACAGCTTCGGCGCCATCACGAAAACGGCGTATTAAGTCTGCCAATTCATTGCGTTTTTTACGGTTGCGGTGTTGTAAATGATAGATCCCTTCAAAGACTTGCTCCCACGCTCCCTCCCCTTCGGGTGGGTTAAAACTACGTTGATTAAGGAGCCAATCGCTGAGGCGATATAATTGATGATAATGCCAAATTAAAAGTGCAAAAGAGCCTAAAAATAAAAGCAAAAAAGGCGCACCTACAAGTACGCCAACTAATAACAAGGGTAAGAAATACATAAACAGGCGTTTTGCTAACGCCTGTTTATTCACTACTCGATACATACACTCACTTTACCTTAAGTATGTAAATTAGCTTGTTAAGGTCATTGCCATGACACTTATAATTTACTTGAAAAACGATAGCCTGCACCGCGAACGGTTTGCACTAAACGGTCATGCCCTAATGGTGCAATCGCTTTACGTAGACGGCGAATATGTACATCAACAGTACGGTCTTCTACATATACATTTGTTCCCCATACATGATCAAGTAATTGTTCACGACTGTAAACACGTTCAGGATGTGTCATGAAGAAATGTAGTAATCTAAATTCAGTAGGCCCCATATCTAATTCACTACCTTCTGATGTTACACGGTGTGAGATTGGGTCAAGGCGTAAGCCATGAACTTCAATGGCTTCTTCTAATGAGGTTGGTGAAACACGGCGAATAACCGCTTTAATGCGCGCCATTAATTCTTTAGGAGAAAATGGTTTGGTTACGTAATCATCAGCACCTACTTCAAGGCCGCGTACTTTGTCTTCTTCTTCACCGCGAGCAGTCAGCATAATGATAGGGATCTGACGAGTATATTCGTTTTGCTTAAATTTCTTAGCAATTTGAATACCGCTACCACCAGGTAACATCCAATCTAATAAAACCATATCTGGGTATGGTTCAACCATAGCTTCAATCGCAGAGTCATAATCTTCTGCTTCAATTGCTTGAAAACCATTTTGCTCTAAAACAAAAACCAGCATCTCTCTGATAGGCGCTTCGTCATCGACGACTAGTACTTTACGTGACATTCCAATTTATCTCTTTCGTTAGCGAACTGGTTTCATTATTATGACTAAGTATGACATTTTTATGAAAGTCTAACGAGTAATTGAAAAAGCGCAAAAAAATCAAAGCAAAAATAGCCATTTTTTACGCTTAAATAGTAAATTTTGGATTAAAAGTCATACCTTAAAGTGACTGCAAGATGATCTTCATCAGCATTATTATCTAGTGAAAATTGCGTATACCACATGTACATACGCGCTTGTTTTGACAGGCTTCGTTCAACCCCAACAGAAGTACCGCTACCCGAATCTTTCAATTTACCAAAGCTGCCATCAGTATCTTGATATTGCGCCAGCAACTTATATTTATCTATTTTGTAAGATGCGCTCACTAAAAACCCATCTTCTTTGTCAGAACCTGTGATTTTTTCGCTTTGTTGATACATACCGCCTAGGGTTAAATCGCCTAATTTGCCTTGCGCCGTAAACCGTGTTGTATCATAACCGGCTACTTTACTGTCGTGGGCAACACTTACAAAGTAAGGCGCTTTTTTAAATTTACTATCACCATACATAAATGCCGCAGAAACACCGGTTTCTTCATCTTGTTTGGAGTTATCTTCAGCAATATAGGTGACCACAAATTGCATATTGCCAACAATTGGCGAACTGTAATGAACTACATCACCAAGGCGATTTTCACCATTAAATAAGGCTTTAACATCACCATTAAAGTCGTTCATTAAATCAATTTTACCCTGCGATACTTTTAACGCCGTATCGTGACGACCAAGCACTACCTGCCCATAGCTGCCTTGTAGACCAACATATTGATTACGCGCGGTAATATTCTCTTCAGTTTTACCATCGCTATCTTGATCTGCCGCATTTACTGCAAATTCAAACTTATATACGGCTTTTAACCCATCGCTTATTTCACCGCTGCCTTTGATCCCCATACGAGAGTTATAGCTCTCAATAGACGTTTCGCTGCCATCGCCAGTGTCGCTATTAGCAACCCCTAAATGGGCCCGACCATACACATCTACAGCTTCGGCAGCACTATGAAAAGAAATAAAGCACATTGCAAAGCTCGACAACATCATGGCAGGTTTATTCATGGTAGCGATCCTCAATTTAAGCAATAACTTAAAAATCGAACATAAAGGGCTTTTGGTCAAGGCGAGGAGGAGATATTTCACATAAAAATCACGGATCACTGATCTACCAACTTAATCAGATCAGGATCAGGTTTTTACTAAGAAGATCAACTTCAGATCAGTTTTTTACTTAGAGAATAAGATAACTTGTTGATTTAATGTTAAGACGCTCAGCATTTCGTTTAAAAGATGAGCAAAGAAAAGCCTGTGATCAGTATACAACTAGTAAAATAATGATCCGTGAAAGCGAAGGTTAGTAAAACAGTGATCCTGAAAAGCACGAGTAGGTATTTCGCTGATCCGCCTTGATCTAACTAATAATACCTATTTGAATGTAATAAAAAACCGGCATAAAGCCGGCTTTTTCAACTTATTATCAATTACTTGATTTGTGGATCAAGTTCACCCGATAAGTATTTAAGGTGCATATCATCTAAAGAGATAGGCTTGATCTTACCAGCTTGACCCGCAGTACCAAAGGCTTCGTAACGAGCAACACAGATCTCAGTCATTGCTTTCGTTGCTTCTGCTAAGTATTTACGTGGATCAAAGTTAGCTGGGTTTAAAGCTAAGTGACGACGAATTGCACCTGTTGATGCTAAACGAAGATCGGTATCGATATTTACTTTACGAACACCGTACTTAATACCTTCGATGATCTGCTCTACAGGCACACCATACGTTTCAGGGATTTCGCCACCGTATTGGTTAATCACTTCTAGCCACTCTTGTGGCACAGAAGAAGAACCATGCATTACTAAGTGTGTGTTAGGAATACGCGCGTGGATTTCTTTAATACGATCAATCGCTAAGATATCGTCTGTTGGTGGACGAGTAAATTTGTACGCGCCATGTGATGTACCACAAGCGATAGCAAG
This sequence comes from Pseudoalteromonas sp. P1-26, assembly GCF_001401795.1. Taxonomy (NCBI): domain Bacteria; kingdom Pseudomonadati; phylum Pseudomonadota; class Gammaproteobacteria; order Alteromonadales; family Pseudoalteromonadaceae; genus Pseudoalteromonas; species Pseudoalteromonas sp. P1-26. The sequence continues at coordinate 95,670 of NZ_LKDX01000007.1, forward strand.
TGCATCAACCTTAGTTTTACTAACGAAATCAGCGGCTTCTTCAGGATCTGTTAGCATTTGATCAGTAGACAATTTACCTTCAGCACCAACGCCGTCTTCTTCACCTGCTTCACCTGTTTCCAGTGAACCTAAAACACCTAACTCGCCTTCAACAGACACACCACAAGCATGTGCCATTTCAACTGTTTGACGTGTTACATCAACATTGTATTCGTAGCTTGAAGGGGTTTTACCATCAGACATTAATGAGCCATCCATCATAACTGACGAAAAGCCTAACTGGATTGAGCGCTGACATACACCTGGTGAAGTACCGTGGTCTTGGTGCATTACAACTGGAATATGAGGCCATTCTTCAACGGCTGCTAAAATCATATGACGAATAAAAGGGGCACCAGCATAGGCACGTGCGCCTGCTGAACCTTGTACAATTACCGGGCTGTTTGTTTTGTCAGCCGCTTCCATAATTGCACGCATTTGCTCTTGGTTATTAACGTTAAACGCAGGTACGCCGTAACCATTTTCAGCTGCATGATCAAGAAGTTGTCGCATACTGATTAAAGCCATTTGGTATTCTCCAAATTGTATCGACAGTAGTTTCCTACTATCTAGTTTGAACGGATAAGTTATTTTTTTGATGCATCACTGCATCACGAAAAGCTCGCGCCTACCGTAACAGCTGTAAATAAAACGAGGGTGAGAGGTATTTTATTAACAGCTAAACCAGCGTAATTACCTAATAACTACGCTGGCATACGCACTAATTACTTAGCACGTTCTTCAAGCATAGCAACTGCTGGTAATTTTTTCCCTTCTAAAAATTCAAGGAAAGCACCACCACCGGTTGAAATGTAAGAAACTTTATCGGCAATGCCGTATTTATCAATCGCTGCAAGCGTATCACCGCCACCAGCAATCGAGAATGCACTTGAGTTAGCAATCGCATCAGCAATAGCACGTGTGCCGTTACCAAATTGGTCAAATTCAAATACACCAACTGGACCATTCCATACAACAGTGCCTGCATTAGCAATGATTTTTGCTAGTTGGTTTGCTGTATCAGGACCAATATCGAAGATCATGTCTTCGTCTGTTACTTCATTCACATCTTTTAATGTCGCCACTGCAGATTCTGAGAACTCATTACCTACAACAACATCAGTTGGTACCGGTATTTCACCGTTATTAGCTTTTGCCGCAGCACTTAATTTGTTTGCTTCATCAATTAAATCAGCTTCAAATAAAGATTTACCTACTGGGTGACCTGCCGCTGCGATGAAGGTATTAGCGATACCACCACCCGTTACAAGTTGATCAACCACTTTAGAAAGTGAATCAAGTACAGTTAACTTAGTCGATACTTTAGAGCCACCAACGATAGCAACTAAAGGACGAGCTGGGTTATCAAGCGCTTTACCTAATGCGTCTAGCTCTGCCGCAAGTAGTGGACCTGCACATGCAACATCAGCAAATAAACCCACACCGTGAGTCGATGCTTGTGCACGGTGAGCCGTACCAAATGCGTCCATTACGTAAACATCACATAATGCAGCTAGTTTTTTAGACAGTGCTTCGTCGTTTTTCTTTTCGCCAGCGTTAAAACGTACGTTTTCGAAAACAACCACTTCGTTATCAGCAACGTCTACGCCTTCTAGGTAGTCTTTTTCAAGACGAACTGTTTGCTCAAGGGCATCATTTAAATAATTAACCACAGGGGCAAGGGAAAACGCTTCATCATATTCCCCTTCCGTAGGGCGGCCAAGGTGTGACATCACCATTACTTTAGCGCCTTTTTCTAACGCTAATTTGATAGTTGGTAATGCTGCACGAATACGTGCATCAGAGGTCACTTTACCTTCTTTTACAGGCACATTTAAATCTTCACGAATTAACACGCGTTTGCCGTTTAAATCTAAATCTGCCATTTTAATGACCGACATGGACTTCTCCTTAGTTAACGATACTAATATTATATTTATAAATTATTGGCTTACAGCCATCATCGCACGCGCAGTGTCGAGCATACGATTCGCAAAGCCCCACTCATTATCGCACCACACTAACAACTTTATCAGTCGTTTATGACTAACACGTGTCTGAGTGCCATCTATGATACAAGAATGTGGGTCATGATTAAAATCTACCGATACCAATGGCTCTTCTGTATAGCTTAAAATACCGTCAAGGCGGTCTTTTGCAGCTAACTTAAGTGCTTGATTGACTGTCGCTAAATTCACATCGGTATTCACTGTTACACTTAAATCCATCGCCGTCACATTGATCGTTGGTACCCTAACAGCAATGGCTTCAAAGCGACTATGAAACTTAGGCAAAATACGCTCAATACCACGAGCAAGCTTTGTATCCACCGGAATAATAGACTGGCTTGCAGCGCGAGTACGACGTAAATCATGATGATACGCATCAATCACTTGCTGATCATGCATCGAGGCATGAATCGTTGTAATAGCCCCAGACTCAATCGAAAATGCGTCATCCAGCACTTTAATTACTGGCACAATACAGTTTGTGGTACATGAACCGTTTGAAACAATCGTATGTTCAGCTTTTAGCTCATCATCGTTAATACCATACACAATTGTGGCATCAACATCAGCATCTGCAGGCTGTGAAAACAATACTTTTTTTGCACCAGCAGCCAAGTGTAGTTCTGCATGTTCACGAGAGTGATACACTCCAGTACATTCAAGAACCACATCAACATCAAGAGTTTGCCAAGGTAGTTCTGCAGGGTTTTCTTCTGCAAATAAGGCTATAGAGTCGTTAGCAACCGTTAAAGTATCTTCGCCAAGATTAACAGGGAATGAAAAGCGGCCGTGAGATGTATCGTATTTAAGGAGATGGGCAATGCCCTTAGGGTCGGCTAATTCGTTAATAGCGACAATTTTGATTTGATCTTCAAGCCCTGATTCATACAGTGCACGGACGATATTGCGCCCGATTCGACCAAAACCATTAATTGCAAGTTTGATTGCCATGAAGAAGAAAATCCACTCTATTTGCTTGCAGATAAAGGCAACTGCCTTTTAGATGGCGGTATTGTAATCGACCTTACACATTTTTATAAGAGGGCAAGGTAAATAAAACTACTTTAACAACCCTAGATGGCTCAATTTTGGTAATCAACCTGAAGAATTTTTATAAGAGGTCAGCCAAAATAAAAATTGCTTAGCATGTTTTAGATGGCGCAGTTTTGGTAATCGACCTTAGACATTTTTATAAGAGAGCAAGGTAAATAAAACTGCGTTAGCAACCTCAATCTTACTTTTTTCCTTTATAGCCAGCGACGAACAGATTTTTTGTATTGCTGGTATGCTGACCCAAACTTCTCTGCCATAAACGTTTCTTCTGGCATAATTTGAAATCGATTCATATAGAGAATAAATACCGGCAGCATTATAAAACTCGCAATATTACCAAGATAAATTCCCCAACCAACTAGCATTAATAACATACCAACATACATTGGGTTACGGCTAAATTGATAAACACCACTTGTAACAAGGCTCGCCGACTTTTCTGGAATTCGAGGGTCAACAGTCGTACCTTGCTTACGAAATTGATAAACACCTAATAAAGCAAACACCACACCTAAAAATGCAATGAGTAGTGCTACAAAAGATGATGCGAAAAACGAGAAGCTAAAACTCGTAAACAACTCTGCTATGCCCCACATCATCAACGCAATGATCAGCAGCAGCGCGACTGGAGGAATTTTTAATTCTAACTGATTCACACAAGCTCCCCTACTTTCAATGCCTTACCACGACTAATTTGATGACACTGAGCTAAGAATAACTCGGCCGTTGCCATGGCATCAGTAAGGGCATGGTGCGAGCTGTAATACGGTAAGTTGTAGCGTTTACGGCATTCGCTAAGTGTTAAATCATCGTGGCCAATTTCGTGGCCTTGCTGGTGCAGGCGTTTTTTTTCAATAACAAAGGTATCAAGAATTAAACGCGCTTTTGCATCTAAGCCAAGCGTTCTGCAGGCCTGTTTTAAAAAACCCCAATCAAGTGCCGCGTTATGAAACACTAAAATGCACTCACCAAAATGCTGATGCAGCTTGCCAAGAATGGTTTCGAGACTTTCACCTGTATCTATGTCTTGTTTTGCAATACCATGATAAATCGGACTTTGCTCTAAGCTTTGCACGTCTTTATTTATTAAGTGCTGTGCACCGCTGAGTTTAATGCATTGATCTTCTATCATCACCCACGCCACCGAGACAATTTCGTGCTGGCGAGGATCAAGGCCCGTTAATTCCATGTCTATCACTACGTAGCGCTCTTTATAGGCATCGGCTGCCAAGAGTTGCTTGCGCGCTAAATACCGACTTAACCAGCGTTTAACCATACCCTCTCCTATAAACTACCGCGAGCAAATTTAAATGCGGCGGCTTGCTGTGCCTGTTTAACCAAATAAAATGCTTCTTTTAATTGATGTCGCTCTAATGAATTCAAAGCATTTGGGTTAATACAGTTGCTAGGCAATCCTTCCTCGTTAATTTGTGTGCCTAAACGCAGTTGAGTTAAAAAACGCCAACAGTCTTTTAAGTTATACAAGTCATCTTTATTGAGTAGCGAAAATTTCATTAATGCATCAATACGCTCTTGCGTGTTAGCGCGCTGAATACCCGCTTTGAGGGAATATAAACGCACGATGTCGTTGATGATCACCACACCGCGTTTTTTTAAGTCGAGGTACTTATGCTGCTTTTCGTCTTTCTCTAATTTAAATTGATTAAACAAACCAATGGGTACAGGGGTATTTTTAATGTCGCTGGCCATAGCCGCATAGAATAAGTCGTTTTTAGAAATGCGTTTTAGCTGCTCACAAAAGCGCGCATATAAGGTAGTGGAACCTTCAATAAAACGTAGGTCAAAAAATATCTTACAATTGAGCATCGCCTCTGGTGTGGGTGAGGTGATCCACTTATGAAACTTTTCTGTCCATGCATTAATGCCCATACGGCACTGTGCATTGCTCGCCATAATATTGCCAGGGCAACGTTTTATACCGCACTCAATTAAATGCTCACAGACATACTCGCCCATGCGCTTAAAGTAATCGTGTTGTTCTTCTGTTAAATCATCAGGTAGCAACAGGCCATTATCTTGGTCAGAATGCAGTGTTTGCTCTTCCCTTGCTTGTGAACCAAAACAAATAAAACTAAAGCTGGTTGGTGCCGCGCCATTATCTTCTTGGAACAAACGGATCAAACGCGAAGTCAGTGCATCGGTTAAGCCACTTAATAATTTACCAATCAAGGAGATATCATCAATATTGTTTGAAAAACCTTTTAATAAACCGGGTATCTCTTGCGAATAACGCTTTAAATCAACCACGCTGTGCGCTTTGTAAATTCGTCCAATCAATTGTACTGGGTCGCTTTTTTGCTGACGCAGCAAATCAGTACTGGTGAGCATACCTAGGGGTTTGTGATGTTCATCAAGCACAGGTAAATGGTGAATATTGTGCTTAAGCATTAAGTGTAGCGCCGAAAACACGCGGTTATTTTCAAAAATAAACTTGGGCTTACACGTCATGATGCTACTTACTGAGTCTTGAGGGTCAACCTCATCGGCCAATACGCGGTTGCGTAAATCTCGGTCGGTGACAACCCCAACGAGGCGATCATGTTCCGTTAACATAATCGACGAAACACCATGCTGTTTCATTTTTTTAGCGGTTTGACGAATACTTGCATCTGGTGCCAAGGTAACGGCTTTGCGATTCATCAATTCGCAAATTTTCTTCTCCGACCAACTGTCGTTTTGACTTTTATAATGAGACGACAATAAACGGTTTTTGTGGGCACGAACAAAGTATTGCTCAAACACTTTATACTCACGGCGTAAGTAATCAAATGCCGCTTGGTTTAACATGTAAACAATGCCTTCCTTTTGCACTGAAATACTATTTTGAATCGCTTCGCCAGTTAACAGTGAAGGAAAACCAAAGTAATCGCCACTCGATAACTTAGTAATCACATCGCCTTTTGGGTCGACCAAATCATAATCGCCAGAGCGAATTAAAAATAATCTGAGATTATCTGAACTTAACCACTGATTTTGATTCTCACGGGTCAGATAAATAATATCGAGATGGTTTACAAAATACTCACTAGCAGCACCTTCGAGCTGATTAAATGGCGTTTGCTGCATCACAAATTGGGCGACTTCCTGTTGCTCGGTATTCATGGTCATTCTCGCTATAAAATAGAGACAATATCTACACTACCCCTGTTTGAAATAAATAAAAAGCCCGACTTAAGTCGGGCTTTTGAACTTCAAGAGTGTGTTCTTATAAAATGGTTTTATTAGTGCGCGTGTGCTGCGCTCGAACCTTTAGGGTTACGGATACCTTCAACCATTTCTTGGATTTCAACTGGTGTTTCAGCCGTTAGTTTAAGTACGATAGCTGCAACCACAAAGTTAACAATCATACCAATCAGACCAATACCCTCAGGTGAAATACCAAATAACCAGTTTGCAGGTGCATTCAATTCAGGGCTTACGAACTTGAAGTAGATAATATAAGCCGCTGTGAATGTAATACCTGTCACCATACCCGCAATCGCACCTTCTTTATTCATCTTCTTAGAGAAGATACCCATGATGATAGCTGGGAAGAAGCTCGCCGCTGCTAAGCCGAAGGCGAAGGCAACAACCGAAGCCACGAACCCTGGCGGGTTAATACCAAAGTAAGCTGAAATCACAATCGCTATCATCGCAGCTAAGCGCGCTGCAAGTAGCTCTTGTTTGTCACTTATATCTGGTTTTAAGGTGCGTTTTAATAAGTCATGCGATACCGAGGTCGAGATCACCAATAGTAAGCCTGCTGTTGTTGATAGCGCTGCTGCGATACCACCTGCTGCTACTAATGCAATCACCCATGCTGGTAAGTCTGCAATCTCAGGGTTTGCAAGTACCATGATGTCGCGGTCAACTTTAACTTCGTTTGCGCTGTTTGGATCATCAATCTTACCTGCTGAGTAGAACATTTTACCGTCACCATTTTTATCGTTAAAGGTGATTAGGCCTGTTCTTTCCCAGTTCTTAACCCATGCTGGTGCCTCTGCGTACTCTGTACCGCTACCGTCTTTACCGTTAATTGTATCAATCATGTTTACACGAGCGAATGACGCTACAGCAGGTGCTGTTGTATAAACGATTGCAATGAAAACAAGTGTCCATGCAGCTGAGATACGCGTGTCTTTAACACGTGGAACAGTGAAGAAACGAACGATTACGTGCGGTAAACCTGCAGTACCAACCATTAACGCGCCTGTGATTGCGAATACATCAATCATGCTTTTCGAGCCTTCGGTATACTGCGCAAAGCCAAGCTCGGTACTGAGCCCATCTAGTTTATCAAGTACAAACTGTCCTGAGCCATCGCTAAGGGTTGCACCGAAACCGGTTTGTGGGAAGAAGTGACCTGTCATCATCATTGAAATGAAGATTGCTGGAACAAGGTAAGCAAATACTAGTACACAGTACTGAGCTACTTGCGTATATGTAATCCCCTTCATACCGCCTAATACAGCGTAGAAGAATACAATCACCATACCAATGTAAACACCGGTCTCAATATCTACTTCTAAGAAGCGAGAGAAAACCACACCTACACCACGCATTTGACCTGCGATATATGTGAAACAGATAAAAATAGCACATAAAATTGCAACAACACGTGCAGCTTGTGAGTAATAACGGTCACCGATGAAATCAGGTACCGTGAACTTACCAAACTTACGTAGGTAAGGAGCTAAACAAAGTGCAAGTAGTACATAACCACCTGTCCAACCCATTAGATATACACCACCGTCATAGCCCGCAAACGAGATAATACCCGCCATTGAGATAAACGATGCCGCACTCATCCAGTCAGCAGCGGTTGCCATACCATTTGCTAGCGGCGGTACACCGCCCCCTGCAACATAGAATTCATTTGTTGACCCAGCACGAGCCCAGATTGCGATGCCGATATAAAGCGCAAAGCTTAAACCGACGATAATAAACGTGAGTGTTTGAACATCCATTGCTTAGCTCCTATTCGTCTACGCCGTATTTTTTATCTAACGTATTCATTTTGAAAACGTAAACAAAAATCAAAGCAACAAAGGTATAAATAGCGCCTTGCTGGGAGAACCAGAAGCCGAGTTTAAACCCAAAAAAACGTATCTCGTTAAGTACGTCTACCAGTAAAATGCCGAAGCCAAATGACACGACAAACCAAATTGCTAATAATTTAAATAGCAGTGCGAGGTTTTCCGCCCAATAAGCTTTTGCTTGTTCTTCATCTTTAAAAGCCATTTTTTATCCCCTTATGCATTACAAGAAAGTAATGAGTGGTATTAGTTGTCATTAACTAAGTTAGCAAGGGTTCTGATTTATGGAATTGAGACCATAGTCGTAACAGCTAGTTTACGTTTACGTAAACTGCAAAACACCATTTGTTAACGAATGGTAAAAAACAATATTTAACAACAACTTAACCTACAAAGATAAATTTACGAAATAACGAAAATAGTAAAAACGAATGATCTGCGACATTAGTCTAATAAAGATACATAAAACAGTACTATTTATTAATTTTCAATAACTTGCATTTTATTAATTATTATTGCAAAAAATCTTGCCATCGAAATCGCGCATAATTCTGGTAAGGTAGTGTTATTACAATAATTACTGAATTTAAACATGACAGCTGCGCTTTTATTTGTTGCACTCGCCTATATTGGCGTGTTGTTTTGGTTGGCAAATTGGGGAGACAAAACCACTCCTCTTGCTAAAAGAATTAGTCACCACCCATTTGTTTATTCTTTTTCATTAGGGATTTACTGTACGTCTTGGACCTACTACGGTTCAGTTGGTACAGCAGCCACCAGCAGTTGGAATTACTTACCTATTTTAATTGGCCCTGCGTTGCTTTTTTTCTTTGGCCAAGGGTTTTTACGCAAATTAGTACTGGTCAGTAAAAAGCAAAATATCACGACCATCGCCGACTTTATTTCAGCTCGCTATGGTAAACGGCAAACCACCGCCATTATGGTGACAATTATCGCTTTATTGGCGACTATTCCGTATATCGCACTGCAATTAAAAGCACTGAGTAGCAGCTTCTTACTGCTACAAAACGACGATCGTATTTCGGGCTCTATGCTCGCCCTTTCGGCAACACTCATTATGGCGATGTTTGCGATATTTTTTGGTACTCGTAAAGTCGATGTAACCGAATATCGCTCAGGGCTTATGCTCGCTGTCGCCTTTGAATCTATGATTAAGTTATTAGCTTTAGTGGCCGTTGCGGGGCTTGCTTTATACACATTATTTAATTTAACTACGGTGCAAACCGAGCAGCTAACGGGCTCTATTTGGAAGCACTGGCAGAACTTCGACTTTTTTAGCTTTAACTTTATCGGCCAGTCATTAATGGCGGCAGCGGCGATTATCTGTTTACCAAGGCAGTTCCACGTGACTGTGGTCGATAACCAAGATAAACGCCACCTTTATACTGCCCGCTGGGCATTCCCCCTGTATTTGTTACTAACTGCTGCAATGATTTTCCCTATTGCAACGGCAGCTATACACCCAGGCATTGGCAGTGGCTTCTCACCAGATAGCTTTGTATTAGCCCTACCACTGATGCACGAAAACGCCTTTTTAACGACCTTTGTATTTATCGGGGGTCTATCAGCGGCTACAGCGATGATTGTTGTAGCCACACTCACGCTCAGCACTATGATTTCAAACGATGTAGTGTTGCCGCTAATGCTGCGTCGTAAGTTTAAACGTAACCTCATCACTAGCAGTTATAAGTCGCAAATCCTGTTAGTAAGACGCTTCACGATTGCCGGCATTTTGATTTTGTCGTATTTCTACCAGCAATGGTTTGGCCATGGTAAAGCATTGGCTAGTATGGGTTTAGTGGCCTTTTCTTTAGTGTCGCAATTACTTCCTGCGATTGTGGGTGGCCTATATTGGCGAAAAGGCCATGCTTATGGGGTTTATGCCGGATTATTAGCAGGCTTTATTTGCTGGGTTTTGTTCTTAATGCTGCCTATTTTAGATGCAGGCAATACCTTAAACGCAGAGCTGCAACAAACACTTATTACTCGTGGCACCCTAATCGCCTTATTTGCCAATATTGGCTGTTACATTAGTTTTTCGCTCGGTGCAGATGAGCGTTTAATTGATAAAATTCAAGCAGCTGCTTTTGTTAATCCAAAAGAGCAAGCGGTATTCGCCAGACGTTTAAATAAAAACGTAAAAGCCACTGTTTACGACTTTAAAGTACTGCTACAAACCTTCTTAGGTGTGCAGCGCTCGCAGCAAGTGCTGGCTCACTTTGCGTTGTCGCATAACTTAGATGACAACAACGCGCACCCAGAACCTGAGTTTATTGCTTATTGTGAGCGCGCCTTAACCGGTGTGCTTGGTGCCTCTTCAGCACAAGCGCTGATCCACACGGTTGCTTCTGGTAAACGTATGGCCTTTGAAGAAGTGGTTAACTTTTTTGATGAAACCACACAAGCCCTGCAATTTAATCAAAACTTATTATTTACCTCTCTCGAAAACCTCAGCCATGGTATTTCGGTTGTTGATAAAGAACTTAATTTAGTGGCATGGAATAAGCGCTACGCAGAGATGTTTGCCTACCCAGATGACTTTCTCGAAGTAGGCCAACCAATTGAAGATGTGCTTAGATACAATGCCGAACGCGGTGAATGTGGCCCCGGTGAAGTTGAACGCCATGTAGAAAAGCGCGTGCAGCATCTTAAAAACGGCTCGCCCCATCACTTTATTCGCCACCGCCGTAATGGCCAAGTGTTCGAAATGATAGGTAACCCACTGCCAGATGGCGGCTTTGTAACAAGTTTCTCTGATATTACCACGCATATCGAAACGCAAAATGCGCTTGAAGAAGTAAACATGGATCTTGAAAACCGCATTGAAGCGCGTACTCAAGAAATCCGTACTATCAATAAAGATTTACAAGCACAAATCGATAGCCGAGTACAAACTGAGCAAGCACTTACTTTAGCCAAAAAAGAGGCTGAGCAAGCTAATGACAGTAAAACGCGATTTTTAGCCTTGGCTAGCCACGATATTTTACAACCGCTGAATGCGGCGCGCTTATATCTTGCAGCTATTGATGATAAATCCCTTTCGAGCAACAACTTAAATAACTTTGAAAAGCTGGGTGCAAGCTTAGATTCAACGGTGCATTTGATGTCGGCGCTGTTAGAAATTGCCAAGCTCGAGCAAGGAGCAATGACCCCTACTCCGCGTCACTTTAGTATTGATGACATACTTGCCCCGCTGAAAAATGAATACGCCATTATGTCGAGCGAAAAAGGCTTAAAACTGACGGTACGTTCAAAGGGAGTTATCGTTCACAGTGATATCACTTATTTACGACGAATTATTCAAAATTTGGTGTCAAATGCGGTTAAATACACCGATAGTGGCCGAGTTTTAATTGCTTGTCGCAAACGCAAACACCATTTACGAATTGAAGTATGGGACACAGGCCCTGGCATTACAGAAGTAGAGCAAGCGAAAATCTTCAATGACTTTTACCGTATTGAAGCCGGTGATAACAAAGGGGTTGGCCTTGGCTTAGGAGTTGTAAAACGAATGGCCGACTTACTCTCTTTACGTTTAGATGTCAGTTCAACGCCTGGCAAAGGTAGCCGCTTTAGTATTGAAGTACCTTATGGTGAAAGCCAATTTATTCAACAAAAAGATACGCCTAAAAAAGGGGTTGAGAACCGCAGTGCGATGAACATTATTGCAGTGGATGATGACCCTGAAAACCTTAATGCCATGGCAAGCCTATTGCAAAAGTGGCAGGCAAATTATCAGCTCTTTGATCAAGTTGAAACCGTGATGGCCTATGCCAAAGAGCACCGAGCGCCCGATGTGATCTTAATGGATTACCAGCTGGGTCATGATTGCGATGGCATCACGCTTATTAAAACCCTAAGAGAAATTTGGCAAAGCCCAGTGCCTGCCATTTTAATCACAGCGGTGCGTGATGAAGCCCTTAAACAGCAAACCAAAGAAGAGCAAATTCATTACCTTAGTAAACCCGTTAAGCCCGCAAAACTCAAAGCTCTGCTTAACCACAGTACTTAACAATAGTGCTTAACCAACGTTTTTAACAACACCGATTTAAGGCAAAGCAGTAGGCTTTGCCTTAAATTTTTGGAACAACCAACTAAGCCCAACTAACGACAAGCCTAAGCCGATAAACGAAATAGCCCGCAGCAACCCGGTTAAGTTTGCCATATCAATCAAGAACACTTTTAACACCACCAGCGCCAATAAGCCAAGGCCGAGCTTTTGTAATACCGTAATGGTTCTTAACTGCCCCACCACAACCACCAAGGCACCGATAACAAGCCAAACTAAAGAATAACTGTAAAGCTCTGCATCTGAAGTTGGCAAAGCAATATTTATAAACTCGCCTTGCCAGTTATGGCGAATTTCCGCATTGATATATAAAACACTTATCACACCTGCAAGTGCTGTAAACAGCTTTTGTAAATAGTGCTGAGATTTAGTCAGTTGGCTTGCCCAAATTGCAATACAGGCGGGGACTAACCAAAGTAATAGTAACCAGTTAATAATCGGCCAACTGCCTATATTTATCGGCTCAAAAAACGGATTTACAGCAGTAAAGCTTTTCAGTATTAGTAAGCCACTCAGTGTTAATAACGCAAAACCTGCTACTTGATAGAGTTTTGCCAATTGCGCAGTAAAGCGTGAACGCAGTAAATAAACACAACCTAATATACCCCAGTTACAGGTTAATAAAATATGCTCATACACAGACAAGCTCTCAAAGTCTGGGTAGTGCCCCACCAACTGATAGCTCGTCTCTGTGGTAATAAATAAAGCAATGCAATGAAGCGTTGCACCTTCTAGCCACACCCGAACAGATTGCTGCTGCCAGTGCCTCGCTGCAAAGTAAAATAAGCAAGCGCATACTGGGTATACAACCAAACTCCAGTGCACACCGAGCAGCAACGCATCACTGTAATCAGTTGACCAAGGTGCAAAGCTTAACCTAACTAGTAAAGCGCCAACTAAGCCCTTAAGCGGCCAAGTAGGTATGCTGAGTGACTGTTTATTGACATAAAAACTGATCAACAACACTTGCGCAGCAAGCGCTAAGGTCAAGCTGCTGCCTTCAAGGAGCATGGTTAACGCTAAGCTAATATTGGCATTACCGCCAAGCCAGTAACTAAATACCCGCATCGGGTTAGTGCTATTGACTGATAGCTTAAATAACCAAGCAGACAGAGCCAATAATACAAAGCACCAAACCGGATACGCCGTCATCAAGGCATGATCGGGAGTGATAACATATAAGCAACTAATAATCACAAAACTTGAAAGTGAAGCGAGTAAAGCAAAACCTAAGCGTTTAGGGTATTTACGACCAAACAAAAACCCATAACCCGCGAACAAAGCAATAAAAAACAGCCCTGCTCCGTAATTTTGCCGAAATACAAAAAGCTGCTCAGAGTAATCAACAGCATTATGTTGCCCTGTAAGCAAACACACCACACTCACCACAGCTAGCATCAGCCAGTGATCCCATGCACTGTTTTTTAATACCAAAAGAAGCAGTAAAGCCACTAACGACAATATACTAAGCTGCCAAGTAAGCAGTTGGTTACTGCTCATGAGTAAAAGATAAAGTGGCAAGACAACAGCTATCAACAGAGGGTTGTCGGGCAGTTGCTTAAGTAGTGTTTTAAAGCGATGTGGACGGTATTCTATTTGTTTAATACTCAGCCCTAGGCGTGGAATCGCAATTAACAATACGATGCTAAATAGAGCATAAAGATTAATAAACCAATGCAGATTTTTAGCTGCACCCATTGCAACTAAGTAATACCAGCCTAAGTGACCTGCCCATAACAGATACCACAACCAATGCCGTTTTACGTAATGCGCGACTAGCGAAGCCGATACACTGACAAACGCAACATAGGTTAGCAGTGCTATAAAGTCATTACTCCCGTTATTGACCCAAACCGGCACGCTGTAGGCACCAATAACACCAATGACCGCAAGCACAGGACCAAAACGCAGTGCCATCCAGCTTGCTGCTACAGAAACTAAGGTTAAAATGCTAAATGCCGGTAAAGCTTGCAGTAAGCCATAATGGCTATAGGCCAGCAAGGTCAATGCAAAACAACTAATAAAACCACCACTTGCCAGCGCTGCGGGAATATAGTTGCTAAACCCATCAAAAATAATACCTTTACGATGTAAAACCTCAGCCGCAACAATTAAGCTCAAACCAAAAATAGCGCCAAGCGTGAGTCGCATGGTTTCGGATAATAAGCCTGCCTCCAGTGAATAGCGGGCTAAAAAGATACCGCCAAAGGCAAGTGCAACCGCTCCTACCCAAGTTAACCAATTAGCTTTGATTTGTGTAACGAGTTGGCTTATTAGCGGATTTAAAGTCGCAGGCTTGGGTTTTGTTTGCTCTGGCTTTTTAGGGATAGCCTCAATCGGCTTACTAATGATTACAGGCTCTGGTTCAAATTTTGCTGTGTCAGACAGTTCGTCGTTTGAATTATCAAACTGATTTGCAGTATTTGCTTGTGGATTATGACTATATGTCGCGTTAAGTTTGACTCGAAGAGCAGCTACTTCTCGCTTTAAACTGGAGAGTTGAAAAAAGGCAAAAATACCCGCAATGGAGCCACCTACAACAACTAGTGCTAGTAATATTAGTAACGCAATACCGCCATCCATACTCTCTCCTTGTGTACGCTTTAAACAAAAAGCAAAAGCCTTAATTGTTTATACAATAAACACTTAGCAAGAGTAAATAAACAACGATATTGCGTTTTAGCCGGTTAAGACTGTTCAGTCACCGTACGCTCTAAGGTCATTTTAAAACCTGAGTCTGTGGTTTCATCGTGTTCAATCACTAAGATATAGTTACCTTCTTCGGTAAAATCCATATCGCTTTGTTGTAATAGCACAATCTGTTGACCATTGTCTTCATAGACCACATAGGTTGTATAAACTTCGTTATCAACCATCTGTTCTTGCTGGTCGTATTGATCTAACCCTTCAACAACATTGCTGGTATCTTCAACCGTTTCACCATTGAGGGTGAAGTACACATCAACTTCGTCAATCTCTTGCCCTGCATAGCTATCAATTAAGTTAACCACAGTAACTGCGTGGCTGTAGCTGCTTGGAGTTAGGTTTTCTTCAATGGTCATCATACGAGGCCCGTAATCTTTGTCATTGTAGAAAAGACCAACCGCACTTTGCTCACGCTCTAATGTCATTAAGAAGTTATCGACAATTGTGTCACCCGCTTCGTCTAACATAGCGACGCTATAACTATTTGGTGACATGCTCATGTATTCAGAGTAACTATCGTTGCTAACAACTTCGGTGTTGGTCGCCGTTGTGCCTCGGGTTACTTTAAACTGGGTTTGCGTGTAATCATCGATGGTATTGATAAAACGCAGCTGACCTTGCGCGTCTTGGTGGTTTAGTTGTGTTACTGAGCTACTTGCCGTCACGACATCAAGCGTAATACCATCTTCTTCTGTTGCATAACTTGGGCGGATCATCGCCATGTACGTTGCTTCATCATTAAAGTACACGGTTGGTGATTCAAAAATCACATCAGTGCTGCCGCTAGCGGTAATATAAATAGTGTAATAACCTTCCTCAAGCGTCGCTAATTCTGGCTCAACGAGGTATTGCGAAGTCATTAATAACTCAGCGGTATCAAATAACCCGTCGTCAGTGGCAACGTATACATCGTAAAGGTTATCTTCGCCAACGATATTAAAAAAGCCAACATTGAATTCATCTTCATCGCTTGACGTCGGAACACTTAGCTCAGTAAAAATTGGTTCAGCAAAATCACCATTCATTACTAGCAACTGAGTTTGATCATTTTTAATTTTGATGGTTTCTTCGTCGATGGTGATATAACTATCATTTGCATCAACATATTCAAAACTGAGTTCATACTCCCCCGAACTGTAGTTATGACGAGTTGATACATCACCAAAATCTGCCCCCGAACGTTCAGTGTCATCAACAAATAAACGCGTGTATGGGCTATTGTAAGAGCCATTGTACAGTTGCACATAGCCACTGTTGCTACTGCTGCTGTCATCGCTTGAACAGGCAGCCAGTACCGAAAGCAAACTTGAGGCAACAATTGTTTTAAGCAGAGTGCTTTTCATGGAATTTTTTCCTTATTGTTTGTAATACCCCATTCTGACTCGAATAGTGCGAAAAAATTCTATGTTTTACAAACTATTACCTTCACTTACAGTTACTTACGATAAGGTTAAAAAGTGTAGAAAATGATGTAGAAAAGCACTTAATTAATCATAATTATGGACAGAAAATCACATTTATAGTGAAAGCAGCTTACTTTTACACGAAAAGTAAATAATGATTACATTTTAGACGCTTATACAATCAAATCAGATAAATTATTAGATAGTCAAATTTGCGCTATGCAGCACAAAAAAATTAGCAAATAATGGTGTTCACACAAACGGGATTAGAATGAGGACTATGAACACGATTTTAACCACACAATGCGATGATGATGTTGGTCTAATTGCCAAGATCACCGGCCTTTGTCATCAGCATAATTTAAATATTACACGTAATAACGAATTTGTAGATAAAGACGCTAAACGCTTTTTTATGCGTACAGAGTTAAGCGGCGTTATTTCAGATGACTTTTTACCAAGCCTTGCTGAGCTACTTCCTGATGGCGCAGAGCTTGCCCTGCACAGCAGCGAAAAAACTAAAGTGGTATTGCTTGCCACTAAAGAAGCGCACTGTTTAGGTGGGGTATTACTAAAGCAATTCGAAAAAGCCTTAAACATCGAAGTACTGGCTGTGATTGCCAACTACGCCGACTTAGCGCCACTGGCTGCAGGCTTTGGTGTACCATTTCATGTGGTATCGCACGAAGGTTTAAGCCGTGCGGAGCATGATCAACAAGTCGGTGATTTAATAGCCAGCTATCAGCCTGACATTATTGGCCTTGCTAAATATATGCGTATTTTAAGCCCTGAATTTGTGGCGCGCTTTGAAGGTAAGATTATTAATATTCACCATTCATTTTTGCCTGCCTTTATTGGCGCAAAGCCTTACCATCAGGCATTTGAGCGCGGTGTAAAAATTATTGGCGCGACCGCTCATTTTGTTAATAATGAGCTTGATGAAGGACCGATTATTTTACAAGATGTGACGCATGTCAGTCATGCGGATACCGCAGAGATGATGGCAAAAATGGGTAAAGATGTAGAGAAAACAGTGTTTTGCAAAGCGTTGCAGCTCGCATCTGAACATAAACTGTTTATCAATGGTAATCGAACCGTGGTGTTCGCTTAAGCAATAAAATGAAGAGGCTGAATGGCCTCTTTATTGTTTTTATTATCTTTTGTTATGCCGACTCAATAGGCTCTAATTGTAACTTAGAGGCAATTAATACCGCTTGAGTACGATTATACACACCTAGCTTTCTAAAAATTGCTGTAATGTGTGCTTTAACGGTTGCTTCGGAAATATGTAACTCGTAAGCAATCTGTTTGTTTAACAAGCCTTCGTGTAAGTATTGCAACACCTTGTATTGTTGCGGCGTTAGTGAAGCCACTTGCGCTGCAATTTCTTTGTCTTCGCCATCTACTCCAGCCACTTTATCTTTGAGTTCCAGTGGAAGCCAAACATCGCCTTCAAGTATGTGGTTGATTGCCAGCGCAATATCATCTGATGAAGATGATTTTGGAATAAATCCCATCGCACCATAACCCATTACTTTAGAAACTACATTGATGTCTTCGCTGCCAGAAACAACAGCTATTGGTAAGCTTGGATAGTCTTCGCGAATGCGAATAAGGCCGTATAAATCGCCATTGCCTGGCATGTGAAGGTCTAGTAGTAAGATATCAAGATCTTCTTGCTCGCTCAGCACCTGCAAAGTGGTATCAAAGTTTTCCGATTCAAACACTTCTAAATCAGCGAACTTAGCACTCAATGCCCCTTTCAGCGCTTCACGAAATAACGGATGATCGTCCGCTATTAAAAACTGACTCATGGTTCACTCCTAATAAATTCGGCTGACACCTATTTCTAAGTGACAGCCGATATACTACGTTTAGAATCAACTTCTAATCAAGTTTTTAACGCGATTTTAACGATTTAATCGGTTTTCGATTAGCTCATCAACAACGCTCGGATCGGCTAGTGTAGAGGTATCACCAAGCTGTTGGTGCTCATTTGCCGCAATTTTACGTAAAATTCGACGCATGATCTTACCAGAACGAGTTTTCGGTAAACCTGGAGACCATTGGATCATATCTGGTGATGCAATTGGGCTTAACTCTTTACGAACCCAGTTACGTACCTCTTTTGTTAGTTCATCACTCACTACAACACCCTCATTTGGAGTGATGTAAACATAGATGCCCTGACCTTTAATATCATGCGGGTAACCCACTACAGCTGCTTCTGCAACTGCTTCGTGAGCAACCAATGCACTCTCGATTTCTGCAGTACCTAGGCGGTGACCTGATACGTTAAGTACGTCATCTACACGGCCTGTGATCCAGTAGTAACCATCTTCATCACGACGGCAACCGTCACCTGTGAAGTACACGCCTGGGTATGCTGAGAAATAGGTTTGTTCAAAGCGCTCATGGTCACCATACACTGTACGTGCTTGTGATGGCCAGCTATCTAAAATAACAAGGTTACCGTCAACCGCGCCTTCTAGTGTATTACCTTCAGCATCAAATAAGGCTGGTGCAATACCAAAGAACGGACGAGTTGCTGAACCTGGTTTCATATCTGTCGCACCTGGTAATGGTGTGATCATGATGCCGCCAGTCTCTGTTTGCCACCAGGTATCAACGATTGGGCAGTTTTCGTTACCAATATGCTCGTAATACCATGCCCACGCTTCTGGGTTAATTGGCTCACCTACAGAACCCATAACACGAAGACTTTTACGAGTTGAAGTCGCTGTTGGCTCATCGCCTTTCGCCATTAGAGCACGAATAGCAGTTGGTGCTGTGTAAAGGATAGTCACGTTGTGCTTATCAATTACTTCACCCATACGCCCCGCTGTTGGGTAAGTTGGTACACCTTCAAATACGACTTGCGTGCAGCCATTCACTAATGGGCCATAAGCAATGTAGCTGTGACCTGTGATCCAGCCCACATCGGCACTACACCAGAAAATATCGTCTTCTTTAAGATCAAACACATATTCATGTGTCATCGATGCATAAACAAGGTAACCACCGGTAGTATGAACCACCCCTTT
Organism: Pseudoalteromonas sp. P1-26; assembly: GCF_001401795.1. Lineage (NCBI taxonomy): Bacteria > Pseudomonadati > Pseudomonadota > Gammaproteobacteria > Alteromonadales > Pseudoalteromonadaceae > Pseudoalteromonas > Pseudoalteromonas sp. P1-26. The sequence goes on from NZ_LKDX01000007.1 coordinate 115,050, forward strand.
TGGTTGACCCGTTGAGCCTGAAGTATAAAGAATGAAAAGCGGATCTTCTGCATTCATTGGTTCAGGTTCGCACTCAGTTGGTAAGTCAGCGACAAGCTCATGCCACCAAACATCATGACTATTCCATTCAACTTCACCACCCGTTAGCTGATGAACAATAACGTGCTCAACGGTGGTTACTGAGTCTTGTGATACCGCTTCATCAACATTTGCTTTAAGTGGTACGCAGTTGCCAGCACGGCGACCTTCGTCTGAAGTAATTACCACTTTAGCGCCTGAGTCATTAATTCGGTCAGCAATCGCTGATGGAGAGAAACCACCAAATACTACAGAGTGAATAGCACCAATACGCGCACACGCTTGCATAGCGTAAATAGCCTGCGGTGTCATTGGCATATAAATAGCAACACGGTCACCTTTTGATACGCCTAATTTTTTAAGGCCGTTGGCTAGCTTAGCTACTTCGTCGTGAAGCTGTTGGTAGCTAATATTTTCGTTGTGTTCAGGGTTGTCGCCTTCCCAAATAAGGGCTGTTTTATCGGCTTTAGTGGCAAGGTGGCGGTCAATACAGTTGTAAGATGCGTTAAGTTGGCCGTCTTCATACCAGCGAATGCTGATGTGGCCTTTGTCGAATGAGGTGTTCTTTACTTTGTTATAAGGAGTTGACCAATCAAGGCGTTTACCGTGCTCTCGCCAAAATCCTTCAGGGTCATCAATAGATTGCTTGTACAGTGTATTATATTTATCGTTATCAACTAGTGCTGCATTCTTGATATGCGCTGGTACTGGATAGATACTTTCTGACATTGTTGTCGTCTCCATTTTAATTACTTGCCTACGGCCTGCTTCAAGGATCACTCAGCAAAGCCCCTGAAAGTATTAGACCTTAGTTGTATATCTTGTCATTTAACAAAAAACTTTAAAATTGCCTTCTATAATCTAGTCCAATGTTAGGTTGGATGCGATTTAACTACCCATTCCACCTTAGTCTAATAGACCAATAGATAATTGAGAGAAGTCATTTCTTAAACAACAGTGATACAACAACATTAATGCAATCAACAAGTAGCTTCGACAGGAATACACATTATGACAACAACAAAAGTAACCGCATTAAAAACACTCACAGCTTCAGCTGTTTTATGTGCACTTGCAGGTACCGCTAACGCCGCAACCATCGGTAACACAGACGTTTCTTATGGTGGCTATGTAAAACTTGATGCTATGTGGAGTGATTACTCTGCAGGCGTACCAGCTGGCGGCAGCATTGGCCGTGACTTCTATGTACCAGGTACAACACCTGTAGGCGCAGACAGCGACAGCGATGCAGTATTTGACATGCATGCACGCCAATCTCGCTTTAACCTAGGTACAGCAACAAAATTAGACGATGGTAAAACCATCAAAACTAAAATTGAAATAGACTTTATTGCTTCAGCACCTGGCGGTAACGAACGCGTTAGTAACTCTTACGCGCCTCGTATTCGTCAAGCATTTGTGACTTATGATGGTTGGTTATTTGGTCAAGCTTGGTCAAACTTTCAAAACGTAGGCGCATTACCTGAAACACTCGATTTCGTTGGTCCTGCAGAAGGTACTGTGTTCGTACGTCAAGCACAGGCACGTTACACTACGGGTAATTGGTCATTCTCTATCGAAAACCCAGAGAGCACAGTCACTGTTGGCGGCGCACGTGTAGCCACTGATGATGCATCAATGCCTGACTTTACAGCACGTTACGCACATAAAGCTGACTGGGGTGAATTAGTATTTACCGGTCTTGCTCGCCAGTTAACTTATAAACAAAATGGCATTGATGCAGATACATCATCGTTCGGTATCAGTGCATCTGGTAAAGTAAATTTTGGCCAAAACAACCTTAAATTTATGCTAACTCAAGGCTCAGGTTTAGGCCGTTATGTTGGTTTAAATGTGGCTCATGGTGCGGTGCTTGACGGTGATGATTTAGATGCAATTGATTCAACATCTGGTTTTATTGCCTACCAACAACACTGGAACAGCCAATGGCGCTCAACTTTCCTTTATTCATTTTTCTCAGCAGATAACAACACAGATTTACTTGCTGTGACTGGCGACCCTACAGAAATGAGCCAAAGCTATAGTGCCAACCTTTTATATTCGCCTGTTAAAAAGCTTACCTTTGGTGTTGAGTTTAAACATGCCGAGCGTGAGTTAGAAAGCGGTGCTGACGGCGATATGGACCGTCTACAGTTCTCTGCAAAATACGTGTTTTAAAATTTAAACTTATTTTACTTCCTGAAGCGGCTTCGGCCGCTTTTTTTATATCTCCTTTTTATATTTCTGTGCCCTTTAAACTTTTTTGCAAATAATTATTCACTTAAACAGAAAACCTTAATTGCAAATTATTTTCATTTAGATTAAATTACGCATTAATTTCACTATTCATTGAACTAATTGGAACTTTGCATGTCATCAACAAAATTTTTGCGCTTATCTCAATTAAGCCTTGTGACCTCAGCACTTTTAAGTGGCCACGCTTTTGCAGAACAACAAAAAGAAGAACAAGCAATTGAAAAAATTGCCGTGTATGGCCAGCATCATAAAAACTACATCACTGAAGAAGCACAGTCAGCAACCAAATTAGGGCTAACAATTAAAGAAACACCACAGTCAATCTCTGTTGTTTCACGTGCGTTAATGGATGACTTCTCACTCGATAATCTAAACGCTGTACTTGAAAGTACACCGGGCGTCACTGTTGAGCAAATCGAAACTGACCGTACTTATTTTAAAGCTCGTGGTTTTGAGATCACCAACTTCCAAGTTAATGGCATGGGTATGCCGCAAGACAACGGTTCAATCCAAGGTACTCTAGATACTTCTATTTTCGATAGTGTTGAAATTGTACGTGGTGCCAATGGTTTAATGACAGGTGCTGGTAACCCATCAGCAACAGTCAACATGGTTCTAAAGCGCCCTACTTATCAAACGCAAGTAAATGCGTCTGTATCGTATGGTTCTTGGGACAACAAGCGTTTAGAGCTTGACGCTTCAACTGCTATCAACGAAAACCACGCTGTTCGTGCTGTATTCACCAAGCACAAAACTGAGTCATACCTTGACCGCTACGAGCAAGATAAAACAATTTATTACCTAGCCTACGAAGGTCAGCTAACTGACAGCACAGTAGTAACTGCAAACTATGTAAATCAGAAGAAAGATGCTGACAGCCCACTTTGGGGTGCTTTACCACTTTATTACAGCGATGGCTCAGCAACAAACTTTGATGCGTCAACCAGCACAGCGTCTGATTGGTCATACTGGAATAACACAACTGAGCAGCTGTTCTTATCAATTGAGCAAGCAATCACCAATACATGGTTCTTAAAAGCCAGCTACGCGCACTTAGAAAATGAGCAAGATTCAGAGCTTTTCTATGTTTACGGCACACCAGATAGAGATACAGGCCTTGGCTTAACGGGTTATGCGAGTGAATATGACCACAAAGATAAGCACGATATTTTAGATATTTACGCAACAGGTAAATTTGATTTATTTGGTATGGAACATGACCTGTCATTTGGTGTAAACCAAGCAGATATGGATAATAAAGATAAATCATTGTATGACCGTACAACAGGCAATGGTTTCCCTGCGATGCCTGAGCTAGGTGGTTGGGATGGTGTAGCGCCAGTACCAACACTTACTGATGGTTTAACAGGAGCTGATATCACCAGCCGTCAACGCTCTGCATATATTTCAACACGCATCCGTGCAACTGACTCATTCAGTGTTTTAGCTGGTGTGAGCCAAGTAAATTGGGAAACTGAAGGTGCCTCTTACGGCGTTGCAAAAGACAAAGATAGCGACCAAACCGTTCCTTACTTCGGTGCTGTGTATGATATCAACGAAAGCTTCTCAACTTATGCAAGCTACACAGAAACCTTCGTACCGCAAACAGAGCGTGACATCAATGGCGATTACTTAGATCCAATCACAGGTAAAAGCAGTGAAATTGGTGTGAAAGCTCAGCTACTTGATGACGATTTATTTGTAACTCTTGCCTACTTTGATGCTAAACAAGTTGGCCTTGCCGTTGCTATCCCTGATTCATTACCTGACGACACTCGCTACTATGGCGCAGATGGTATTAACAGCGACGGTATTGAAGTAGAGCTTAGTGGTCAAATCAACGAAACACTAAGTGCAAGCTTCAGCTACAGTAATCTAAACATTGATGGTGATGAGTTAGTAAAAGACTACACACCTGAAAACCAGTTCAAACTTGCTGTAACTCATAAAGTGCCTGAGATTGATGGTTTAACCTTTGGCCTAAACTATCGTTGGCAAGACGATACAAAGCGCGTACAAGTGCGTGATGCGGCAACAAATGCTGCACTTATCACCACAACGCAAGATGCGTACGGCCTATTAAACCTAATGGCAACCTACGATATTAATGACAATATGAGCGTTAACTTGAACGTTAATAACGTGACCAACGAAAAGTACATCCACAGTCTTTTCTGGGCACAAGGTTATTACGGCGCACCACGTAACTACTCAGTGTCTTTCAACTGGCAACTATAATTTTATAAAACAACCAGTTTTAAGCTTTAAGTACATTAAAAGCCGCATCATATGCGGCTTTTTCATGAAAGAGTTGCAAGAGTAAAGTTTACTCTCGCTAACTTTCACCCATAAAAAAAACCGCTAACTGTGTAGCGGTCTTTTTTGTGTTAAGTGCGGGTCAAATCACGCTTAACTGTACTCTTTTGCGATGTTTATAGCTCGTCTTCAGCTAATAGGCCTGCATCTTCACCATCTTCTGGTTGTTCAGTTGCCTGAAGTAATAGCATCTCACGTAACTTACCTTCGATCTCATCTGCGATCTCTGGGTTGTCTTTTAAGAACTTAATTGAGTTTGCTTTACCTTGACCAACTTTGCTGCCATTGTAGCTGTACCAAGCACCTGACTTTTCAACAATCTTATGCTTAACACCTAGGTCAATTAACTCGCCTTGTTTCGAAATACCTTCGCCATACATGATGATGAACTCAGCTTGTTTAAATGGCGGAGCAACCTTGTTCTTAACAACTTTAACGCGAGTTTCGTTACCAACAACCTCGTCGCCTTCTTTCACAGAACCAATACGACGAATATCGATACGTACTGAAGAGTAGAATTTAAGTGCGTTACCACCTGTTGTTGTTTCAGGATTACCAAACATAACACCAATTTTCATACGGATTTGGTTGATGAAAATGCAAAGTGTGTTTGAACGCTTGATGTTACCTGTAAGCTTACGTAAAGCTTGTGACATTAAGCGAGCTTGTAGACCCATGTGTGAGTCACCCATGTCACCTTCGATTTCAGCTTTAGGTGTTAAAGCTGCTACCGAGTCAACAATCACGACATCAACTGCACTTGAACGAACTAACATGTCACAGATTTCTAATGCTTGCTCACCAGTATCTGGTTGAGAAACAAGTAAGTCATCAATGTTTACACCCAATTTTTGTGCGTATACAGGATCTAGAGCGTGCTCAGCATCTACGAATGCACAAGTTTTACCTTGCTTTTGAGCTTCAGCGATAACTTGTAAAGTAAGCGTTGTTTTACCTGATGATTCAGGACCATACACTTCAACAATACGACCCGTAGGTAAACCACCAATACCTAGTGCGATATCGATACCTAGTGAACCAGTTGAAATTGCTTCAATATCTAGGGCTTTATTGTCGCCCAGTTTCATAATTGAGCCTTTACCAAATTGACGCTCAATTTGTGATAAAGCAGCGTCTAAGGCTTTTTGTTTGTTATCGTTCATTCTGTTCTCCAAATCCGGCTAATGCAGACAGTATACTGTATGAAATCACAGTATCAAGCTAATTTTCAGATTTTATCAATTCAATTATATTTTTTAATGAGTAAACAATAGCTTGCAGTCTAACTTCAGCTCGAACGCCAGAGAAAACTTGCTGACTTGGGTAGTTTTGACCAGCAAAATGAATGCAAAACCATACTAATCCCACAGGTTTATCCAGTGTTCCACCACCGGGGCCTGCTATCCCCGAAATAGCTATTGCGATATCGGCGTTTGCAGCTTTTACCGCCCCCGATGCCATTTCAACAACGGTTTGCTCACTCACCGCACCAAAGCTGTTTAAGGTTTGCTCGCTAACGCCAATGAGCTCATGTTTTGCTTGGTTACTATAAGTGACAAACGCTCGGTCAATATAATTAGAGCTGCCTGGGGTATCGGTTAGTGCATAACTCACTCCACCACCAGTGCATGACTCTGCGGTAGTGATCCATAAGCGTTTATCCGTTAAAATAGCTCCTAATTTCGCAGCAAGTGTTTTAATCTCTTGATGTAATTCCATATTCAGCCTTTGGGTAAATACATGTCGTTTGATCTTTATGCACCGCACACTATAAAACAACAAACCCCTATGATGCAGCAGTATCTAAAAATAAAAGCCGAGCATCGGGATATTTTATTGTTTTATCGTATGGGCGACTTTTACGAACTTTTCTTTGATGATGCCAAGCGTGCAGCGCAACTTCTTGATATTTCTCAAACCCACCGTGGTAAAGCCGGTGGCGATCCCATTCCAATGGCGGGCGTACCTTATCACGCAGTCGAAAACTACTTAGCTCGCCTTGTACAAATGGGTGAGTCTGTGGCTATTTGTGAACAAGTTGGCGATCCTGCCACCAGCAAAGGCCCTGTTGAGCGTAAAGTTGTTCGTATTGTTACACCGGGCACAATTTCTGACGAAGCATTATTACAAGAACGCCAAGACAACCTGCTAACCAGTGTATGGCAAAACAAACAAGGCCTATATGGTATTGCTTATTTAGATATTAACTCTGGCAGATTCAATGTGTTAGAAGTTAATACCGATGAAGCATTTAGCTCAACATTACAGCGTTTAGCCCCTGCTGAGCTGCTTTACAGTGAAACATTTGCAAATGTGCACTTAATTGAACATATCAAAGGCGCGCGTCGTCGCCCGGAATGGGAGTTTGATTTAGATACAGCCCAGCATTTACTGTGCGATCAATTTGGCACCAAAGATTTAGTTGGTTTTGGTGTAGACAAAGCACACGCGGCTTTAGTGGCTGCGGGCTGCTTAATGCAGTATGTAAAAGACACTCAACGTATTGCCCTGCCGCATATTCGTGCGATTACCCTTGAGCAAAACGAACACGCAGTGATTTTAGATGCCGCAACTCGTAAAAACCTTGAACTAACGGTTAATTTATCGGGCGGTTACGAAAACACACTTGCACAAGTACTTGATAAAACAGCGACTGCGATGGGTTCACGCTTATTGAAACGCCGTATTCATACCCCTGTGCGCAGCAAAACAGAGCTCAACTCTCGACTAAACGCAATTAGTGCAATTATCGATGCGCAATTATGTGGTGAGCTACAAGAGTCATTAAAGCAAATTGGCGACATTGAGCGTGTTATCGCCCGTTTAGCGCTTTGCACAGCACGCCCGCGTGATTTAACGCGCCTACGTAGTGCACTGCAAGCTCTGGCACCATTACACGAATTACTTTTGGACGCCAACGATCCACGTATTAGCCAAATTATTGCAAAGTCGCAGCAATTACCTGAGCTACAAGACTTACTAGAACGTGCTGTCATCGAAACCCCACCGGTGCTTATTCGTGATGGGGGTGTTATTGCCCCAGGTTATAACAGTGAGCTTGATGAATGGCGTGCCCTAAGCCAAGGCGCAACCGATATTCTCGAAAAGCTTGAAGAACGTGAGCGTGAACGCACAGGCATTAGCACCTTAAAAATTGGCTATAACAAGGTGCATGGCTTTTTTATTGAAGTAAGCCGTGCGAACTCGCACTTGGTTCCTGCGGATTATATTCGCCGTCAAACGCTAAAAAATAATGAGCGCTATATTATCCCTGAGCTTAAAGAGCACGAAGATAAAGTACTTGGTAGCCAGTCAAAAGCGCTAGCGCTTGAAAAACAGCTTTACGAGCAACTCTTTGAGTTTATTGCTCCGCACATTGAGCAGCTACAAACAATGGCAGCTGTCCTAGCAGATTTAGATGTACTGAACAATTTAGCCGAACGTGCGCAAGCGCTTAATTATGCTAAACCAACTCTGTGCGATAACGATAATATCAGTATTAAGCAAGGTCGCCACCCGGTAGTAGAGCAGGTAATGAAAGACCCGTTTATAGCTAACCCTGTGGAGCTTAATAACGACCGTAAAATGCTCATTATCACAGGTCCAAATATGGGTGGTAAATCGACCTATATGCGCCAAACTGCACTTATTGTTCTAATGGCTCATATTGGTTGTTACGTTCCTGCTGATAGTGCAGAGATTGGTAATATTGACCGTATCTTTACGCGTATCGGCGCAAGTGATGACCTAGCATCAGGACGCTCAACCTTCATGGTTGAAATGACCGAAACAGCAACAATTTTAAATAACGCCACAGCACAATCACTGGTACTGATGGATGAAATTGGTCGCGGTACTTCGACCTATGATGGCTTATCGCTTGCCTATGCAACGGCTGATTATTTAGCATCAAAAATTGCCGCTAAAACCTTATTTGCAACTCACTATTTTGAGTTAACCGAACTGGCCGAACAAAAAACGGGGCTGGTAAATGTGCACCTAGATGCCATTGAACACAACGACACCATTGCCTTTATGCATACCGTGCTTGAAGGCGCAGCAAGCAAGAGCTTTGGTTTACAAGTTGCTGCCTTGGCTGGTGTACCAAAAGCGGTGATCCAACAAGCAAAACAAAAGCTTAAAATGCTTGAGAACCATCAACCTGTTACTGCTCCTATTGAGCAGCAACAGCAAACGTTAAGTTTTGATGATGAGCCTTCTGAGCTTGAATTAACCTTAAAACAGCTTGATCCAGACAGCTTAACGCCAAGACAAGCACACCAACTACTGTATCAATTAAAAGATTTACTGTAGTGCAATAAAAGAGCTATAAAAAAAGCTGACGTAATGTCAGCTTTTTTGTGTGTTCTAGACCCGAAGGCCTATGTATTGTTGTCAAATCAGGTGAATTGGTCGAATAGGCTATCTGTACTTAACCCTTCGTGTTGCAAAATGTCTTTTAAGCGACGTAATGCTTCCACTTGAATTTGTCTTACACGTTCACGTGTTAAGCCTATTTCACGACCAACATCTTCAAGGGTTGATGGCTCATAGCCTAGTAAACCAAAACGACGAGCAAGTACTTCACGCTGTTTCGGGTTTAACTCTCCAAGCCAATCAACAATGTGCTTGTTGATGTCATTATTTTGTACTTCGCCTTCTGGACCATAGTCTTTTTCATCGGCGATAATATCTAGTAACGCTTTGTCATTTTCACCGCCGATAGGTGTATCCACCGAGGTGATTTTTTCGTTTAAACGCAGCATCTTAGTGACATCTTCAACCGGCTTATCTAAGCACTCTGCAATTTCTTCTGCGGTTGGTTCATGGTCAAGTTTCTGCGTTAATTCACGGGCTGTTCTTAAATAAACATTAAGCTCTTTAACCACGTGAATAGGTAAACGAATCGTACGTGTTTGGTTCATGATGGCACGTTCAATGGTTTGACGTATCCACCAAGTTGCATAAGTTGAAAAACGAAAACCACGTTCTGGGTCAAATTTCTCAACGGCTCTGATAAGGCCTAAATTACCTTCTTCAATAAGGTCTAGTAGCGCAAGGCCACGGTTGTTGTAGCGGCGGGCAATTTTCACCACTAAACGTAAATTACTTTCAATCATTCGCTTGCGAGAGGCTTCGCAGCCTTTCAGTGCTTTTCGAGCAAAATAAACTTCTTCTTCTGCGCTTAGCAGCGGAGAAAAACCAATCTCACCAAGATACAGCTGCGTAGCATCTAAATTCTTGGCAACTTCTTCTTTTGCAAAAATTTCATCTTCGTTGTCGACTTCTTCAAGTAATTCAGAAGACTCTTCTTCGACTACCGTGTCATCAAATTTATCGTCAATCGCGTCAGTTTTTTTCTCTAGTTTTGCTGTGTGACCCATAAGCGTCCTCCCGAGCAAATATGTGATTGAGCTAAATCACTTTATCAATACCCTAAATGGCTAAGGTAGATACTTAGCAGGATTGACTGCTTGACCCCGATAACGAATTTCAAATCTCAAAGCCGTAACCGAAGAGTCTGAACTGCCCATTTCTGCTATTTTCTGCCCTGCCTTTACTTCCTGTTTTTCCTTTACAAGCAACTTTGAATTGTGCGCGTAAGCGCTTAGGTAATCATCATTGTGTTTCAATATGATTAAATTACCGTATCCCCTCAATGCGTTGCCCGCGTATACCACAGTTCCATGTGCAGCAGCTAAAACAGAAGCCCCTTGTTTATTAGTGATCTGTAATCCTTTAAAGCCGTTCTCTTTATTGGAGAAGCGTTTTGTGACTTTACCTTTTGCAGGCCAGCCCCATACAACTTTAGCATTAGAATTACGCTTTTTTTCACTAATTATTTTGTTGGCTTGTTTCTGAACATACTCTCGTTGTTTTGGCTGATCAAGCCCTTTCTTTAATTTTTTGTTATTTTTTTGTATAGAAACAGTAGACTTTTTACTCGAATTCGTATACTTTTTCGTCTTTTTTGATTTTTGTGCCGATTTTGTGAGCGAAATACTCTGCCCAGGGAAGATCGTATAAGGTGCTGGAATATCGTTTATTTTTGCGAGCGTTCGAAAATCTTGCTGAGCGCTAAAAGCAATTGAATACAAAGTATCGCCCTTTTTGACTACATATTTTGAGCCAGAGATATTTACTTTGCGTGTGGCGGGTTTAACTTTATTATCTAAACTACTAACCGGTGCCGGTGCTTCGCGAGAAGTACAACCAAAGAGCAAAATACTAAGAAACAAAGTAACATAGACTGTTAACTGCCTGCTCATCGTAAAATGCTCCTTATCGTACTAGTTTAATGGTTTTACGGGTTATCGTAGTAAAAAGTACGCAACCACAACTAAAACAACTAATCCCCAGCCAAGCGCTTCAACATATTGACGTAATTTTTGCTCCATTTTAACGCCGCCCCACTTCATTAAAGCCGACACTAAGAAGAAACGCGCGCCACGACCTATTGCCGAGGCAATTAAAAATGGCAAGAATGCCATTTGCATCAAACCTGCACCTATGGTGAAAACCTTATAAGGTATAGGAGAGAAGCCCGCTAAAAACACCACCCATACACCATAGTTTTCAAACCAACTTAGCGCTGTGTCAAATTTAGCTTGCCAACCCATTTGCGCAATCAGCGGTTCAACTACCGGTTCGAATAACCAAAAGCCAAGTAAATAACCTAAAATACCACCAATCACTGAAGCAATAGTCGTAAAGCTGGCAAAGCGCCATGCTTTATCTGGCTGAGCAAGCGACATAGGGGCTAGCATGACATCCGGTGGCACCGGAAAAAAAACAGATTCAGCAAAACTCATCCCTGCTAAATAACGCTCCGCATGACGGTGTTTAGCCCATACCAGCGCCATATCATATAACTTAGTAAACAACTTCAAAGTATAACGTCCTATTCAATATCACCAGGTACCAAAGGTACAAATCGTACTGGTGCAACTTTATGTTCTGTAAAAGTGTCGCCATTTCTAACGACCATCATTAATTGCTGATCTTGCTCACCGATAGGTGCAATCATAACGCCTCCATCAGCAAGTTGTGCCAGAAGTCCTTTTGGCATAGTAGCCGCAGCTGCTGTGACAATAATCCCCTCAAACGGAGCTTGCGACTGCCAGCCTTGCCAACCGTCACCGTGTTTCATGGTGACATTATATAAATCAAGCTTATGCAAACGACGTTTTGCTTGCCATTGCAATGCTTTAATACGCTCTACCGAGCACACTTTAGTGAAGGTTTTTGCCAGTATTGCTGTTTGGTAGCCAGAGCCTGTGCCAATTTCGAGCACTTTATCACGTACACCCGCTAAGCGGAGCAGCTCAGTCATACGTGCGACAATATATGGCTGCGAAATCGTTTGTCCTTGACCGATTGGCAGTGCGGTATTTTGATAAGCTTTGTGCTGCAAAACATCATCAATAAAAATGTGTCTGGGTGTTGAGGCTATCGCTTCAAGCACAGTACTGTCTTCTACACCTTCGCGTTTCAATAACTCTGCTAATGCCAGTGCGCTGCGATTATAATTAGTCAGCACTATTAATCTCCATATTTGCTAACCAGCTATCGACGGCTTGTAAGCTCTCTTTCGCCGTCATATCAACACTAAGCGGGGTCACTGATGCATAACCATTATTAATGGCATAAAAATCAGTGCCTTCACCTGCATCACTTTCAGCACCAAGGGTACCATACCAATAAATGTCACGGCCCCATGGGTCTTGTTGTTTCGTCATGGTTTCAGCTTTATGACGCGAACCTAAACGGGTTACCTTAACTCCTTTAAGCTCTGTAAGCGGAATATCTGGCACGTTTAAGTTGATGATTTGATCTTTCGGTAATGGGTGCGATGCCAACTCTTTGATAATACTCACCGCAACCGCAGCTGCAGTTTCAAAGTGATTTCCTTCTTTAGAGCATAACGACACAGCAATCGCCGGCAGACCTAAGTGGCGCCCTTCAGTGGCCGCTGCTACTGTACCTGAATACAAGGTATCATCACCTAGGTTGGCGCCGTGGTTTATTCCTGCAACCACTAGATCTGGCTGCTGCTCGACTAATTCATTAACTCCCAAATGCACACAGTCAGTCGGCGTGCCATTAATCGAAATAAAGCCATTATCAAGGGTGGTTGCACGAAGTGGATTCATGAGCGTTAATGAATTACTTGCGCCACTACAATTACGATCTGGCGCTACTAAGGTCACATCTGCTATTTGCGTCAATGCATGATACAAAACCGCAATCCCTTTAGCATGTACGCCATCATCATTGCTCAATAAGATTTTCATTTACGCATCCTTTTGTTTTTGTTCTCTGGGGCTTGCATCTTGATAGTCCACCAGCTCACGCAGCAGGGCGGTAGCAAAACAGCCTTTTGGTAAACCAAAACTTAACTTTAAAGTAGTTTCATCAATCGTTTCAACAGCTAATGAATCAGGAATAAGTCGTAACATTCTACGCTCATTCTTAAGGCCAAGTTCGCTAAGGCCATCTATCCAAGACTGATAAGGTTCGAGCCACACTTTTTCGGTTTCGGTCAGGCCTTTTTCGCCTTTACCAACCATAGGTGCCGACATCACAATATCGCCAGACGCTAAGCGCGCAATATTGTCATCACTAATGTTGTCTTCAAAAAAAGCATTACTGCCGCTGAGCATAAACACTTCGCGGTGCATTGTTTTCGCAAGGCCATGCTCGGCAACCCGCATACTCACGATTTCATTAAATACATAAGAGCGCGCAGCTGAAATAACTAAGCCACGCAATTTTTTATCGCGGATACGCTCTCCAGCAAACATGCGCTTTGCCATTTCAAGGTTGTGACCACCATGGCCAAAGCGCTGCTCACCAAAGTAATTAGGCACACCAGAACGCACCGCGTTGATACGGCACAAAATATCCAGCGGCTCAGTTACATTACGTAATGTAATGGTAAAGCGATTGCCTTTATGACAACCGGTTCTGAGCTTACGGTTATGGCGCTGTTGCGATATTACAAAAAACTGATCGTTATTCAGTTCGCTAAATTCTATGTGCTTCTTAATTGGAACTGGCACGCTAAACCATTGGGTACACACGCCATGACGGTCTTTTAAGCCTGCATAACTCACATCTCGTGGAGATACCCCTGCTTTTTCGGCAATGCGTTTCGCAATAAACTGAGTATTTTCGCCTTTTTTTACAACCTGCAAGCAAACATGTTCACCAGAACCGGTAAACTCAATACCTAAATCTTCATCAACCATGAAGTCTTCAGCGTGAGTTTTAAAGTCAGCCTTAGAAAGAGGTTTACCGTATAGGTAGTTTAACTCGCTCATGCGCTTTGTTTGCTCATAATCACCACAGCGTGGCTTGAGATACCTTCTTTGCGGCCTTCAAACCCAAGCTTCTCAGTGGTTGTTGCTTTCACATTAACTTGTGAAATATCAGCTTCAAGGTCTTGGCATAAGTTTTCACGCATTGCTTGAATATGTGGCAACATTTTTGGTGCTTGCGCAACAATCGTCACATCTGCATTGCCAAGTATATAACCTTGCTCTTTAGCAAGCCCAACCACGTGACGTAGTAAAATTCGGCTATCAATATTTTCGTATTCGCTCGCAGTATCAGGGAAATGCTTGCCAATATCACCCATTGCCAATGCGCCTAAAATGGCATCACACAATGCGTGAATGGCAACGTCACCATCTGAATGTGCTAAAAAGCCTTGTGGGTAATCTATTTTTTCACCACAAATTACCAACGGGCCTTCGCCGCCAAATTTGTGTACATCAAAGCCATGGCCAATTCGAATCATGAGGTACTCTCGTTTTGTTGTTTTTGCAGTAAAAATGCTGCTAAATCTAAATCTTCTGGGGTGGTAATTTTAATATTGTCACTGCGACCTGCAACCAGCTTAACAGGCTGCTTAGCCCATTCAATTGCCGATGCTTCATCGGTGATAGTCACACCATTTTTAAGGGCACTTGATAGCGCATTAGTCAGCGCCTGATAAGGGAAAAGCTGAGGGGTGAGTGCCTGCCATAAATCATCACGTGGAACCGTTTGCTCACTGTGTGTATGACCGCGCTTAATGGTGTCTTTTACTTTTGACGCTAAAATACCGCCTTCATTGGCAGCGATACATTCAGTTATTAAACGCTGAATATCTGCCAGACACACTAACGGCCTTGCCGCATCGTGAACAAGTACCCAATCAGGTGGGTTGTCAGCAAGTGATAGCAAGGCGTTAAGCACTGAATCAGCGCGCTCTTTACCACCAGTCACACGCTCAATGCGCTTATCTATGTGTGGTAAATCAGCAAAGTAGCCGTCATCATCGCTAATTGCTACTTTGATGGTGTTTAATTCGTTAAGTTCTGCAAGTTTACTTAGGGTATGTTCTAAAATAGTTTTACCCGCAAGTTCAATATACTGCTTTGGCGCCGAATGTTGCATTCGACTCCCTACTCCCGCAGCGGGAACAATGGCGGTGATAGATTGCTTAGTGTTCATTTTGCTGTTGACCTGGTAATACGCGAATAAAGGTTTCGCCAGGTTTAATCATTCCTAATTCATTACGCGCCCGTTCTTCAATGCCCTCTTGACCGAGCTTTAAGTCTTCAATATCGGCTTTGAGCACTTTATTGCGCTTTAATAATTTCGCATTGGTGTCTTGATGAGAGGTAACCGCTTGTTTTAAACGAGTGTAGTCTTGCACCCCATTATGGCCAAACCATAAGCGGTACTGAATAAATAAAGCCAAACACAACAAGGCGAATTGAAAAACCCGCATTGAACACTCCTTCGCGGTTAAATTAAGTCAAAGGGCGTTTTAAATTACGCCAATTTATATTGCTTGCTAACAGCATTTCTCTTAATGACAAACGCTTAGGTGTGATGCGTTTATTAAATTGCCATTGATGACCGCAACACGCCGCAGCCATCACCGCCTTTGCAGGCTTAAGCAATTGAATATGCGTGTTTTCTAGCGATTCACCGGAAGTATCAAACCAACCAAGCTCGTTGCAATGTACCTTATTGTCGCTTACTTGATCTAAGCTGTCTATGCGCACGGTTGTACATTGCTCGTCATTAATTAGCACGGGAACAATTAACCCGCGCTTAGCATGTTGACTATAAAAGTCTTTTGAGTCTTTTTTATTATAAACAGGCGGCGTTGTTTTTTGTTTTTCAAGCCAACTGCCATTTTGAGAATCGAGCTGTAGTGGCGCATCACCACTGACAATACGCATAGCTAAACGCTCAATATAGTAAGGCAGGCTTGCTAATAAACGTTTTAGCCTTGCTGTATCAGGTTCATCAACTAAACGCGGGATCTCACGAGCATAGAATGCATTACATAACTGCGCATACAAAGCTCGCTCGGCATCAGTTTGCCAAATTTCGGCTTGTTGCGAGTGTTCGCTCTGTGAAGTTGGTTTAGACAATGCGCGCTCTTATAAAACAATTGCTTGACTGTTTTATAGCATAGAGCGTTTATTGAGCGCTACTTTACTGCGCCTTTTTTACCCAATTTTGCATTACCAGTTTCTAAAAACTGCACCATTGCATCACGCTTTTTACCTAGTAGCAAACTACCATCAGCTAAAAACATAAAGTTTTGCCAACAACGTTTAAAAACAGCAAAGCTGGTTTCAATGATGTTGTCGCGAGCCATGCAAAAATAAACAGTGGTGTTTGCTTCCCACTCTAAGTGGTTAAGGATTTCTTCTGGTAACTGCTCATCGCCCGCTTCCCATGCACTTTCCCAGTTAATGGTCTCTGAAAAGCTGTCGTCTTTGCCGCACCAATCTGTTTTATCAAAAAAGTCAGGGTGATCATGCTCGCGGCTCACCATAGTAGTCCATAAAACCGCAGCGCGTTCAGCGCTCATTGGTTTAATTTGTGCTGCGTCTTCGCTGCTTATCGGCATATCTTTATGACGAAAAACCCAGGCTTTTTTGTATTCATCTAACGAAATATAATTCATAGTTTAGGCAGTTTGTTTCAGCGTAAAATGTGCAAACTGCAATTATACCCAAATGACTCCAAGATGCGAGATAAACACATGACAATCAAACCCGGTATTTACCAACATTACAAAGGTCCAAAATACAAAGTTGAATATGTTGCCACCCACAGCGAAACGAATGAGCCACTGGTAATTTATCAAGCGCTATATGGCGAATTTGGCATGTGGGCACGCCCGCTTAGTATGTTTACAGAAACCGTCACTGTCGAGGGTAAAACAATACCGCGTTTTGCATACCTTTCAGACGCCGACTAACTGTGGCATCATGACGTTATTAATCACTGCTCAGACCAGATAAGGTGACATCGTGCTTTTTAATTCAACCGATAACTACATTGCCAGTAACTCATTAAAACAAGCGGTTAACGCAGCGATCTTGCTCGAAAAGCCGCTGCTTATAAAAGGTGAACCCGGCACAGGTAAAACCATGCTGGCCGAAGAGCTTGCGAAAAGCTTAGACACCACGCTAATTCAATGGCACATCAAATCAACCACTAAGGCGCAGCAAGGTCTGTATGAATATGATGCAGTATCGCGCCTTCGCGACAGCCAGTTAGGTGATGAGCGTGTGCACGATATCAGCAACTACATTGTAAAAGGGAAATTATGGCAAGCCTTTACTTATGGTGAGCAACATAACAAACGTCCTGTACTATTGATTGATGAAATAGACAAAGCCGATATTGAATTTCCCAACGACTTGCTATTAGAACTCGACAAAATGGAGTTTCACGTTTATGAAACCGGCGAGCGAGTTATTGCAAAGCAACGTCCGATTGTGATCATCACGTCGAATAACGAAAAAGAACTGCCAGATGCCTTTTTACGTCGTTGTTTTTTCCATTACATTGATTTTCCAAGTAGTGAAGAAATGGCACAAATTATCGATGTGCATCACCCGCATGTTAAACAAGATTTAGTACGCCAAGCACTTGAGGTGTTCTTTAATCTACGTGAAGTTAATGGCATTAAGAAAAAACCATCAACCAGCGAGTTGCTTGATTGGTTAAAGCTACTGATGGCCGAAGATATAGACGCTAAAACACTGCATGATAAAAGCCAAAAAGGCGGCTTAATGCCCATGTTTGGCGCGTTATTAAAGAACGAGCAAGACATTAGCTTAGTCGAAAAACTTGCGTTTATGAGCCGCCGTTAATATGTTAATTGCGTTTTTCTTCAAGCTTCGCGAATACCGCTTACCTGTTAGTTTGCGAGAGCTACTTGATTTGATCAATGCGCTCAAGCAAGGGGTTATTTTTGCCGACGTTGACGCGTTTTATTATTTGGCGCGTACCATCATGGTAAAAGACGAAACCCACTTTGATCGTTTTGATAAAGCCTTTGCAGATTACTTTAGTGGCGTGGCCGACCTTGATCTGCTCGAAAGTTTAAAACAGCAACACGACTTGCCTAATGATTGGCTACGCAAAGAGTTTGAAAAGCACCTAAGCGAAGAAGAAAAAGCGCAATTACAAGCCATGGGCGGCCTTGATAAACTCATGGAAACCCTCAAGCAACGCCTTGAAGAGCAGCAAAAGCGCCATGCTGGAGGTAATAAGTGGGTGGGTACCGGTGGTACTTCACCATTTGGTGCCTATGGCTATAACCCTGAAGGTGTTCGCATAGGCCAAGACGGTAACCGACATCGCCGTGCGGTAAAAGTATGGGATAAACGCAGCTACCGAAACCTTGATAGTGACCGTGAAATCGGCTCGCGCACCATTAAACTTGCTCTAAAAAAACTGCGTAAATTTGCCCGTACTGGCGCCAGCGATACTCTCGATTTAACCGAAACAATTCGCGCTACTGCAAAACAAGGCGGCATGCTCGATGTAAAAATGGCACCAGAGCGCCATAATGCCGTAAAAGTATTGATGCTGTTTGATATCGGCGGTTCAATGGATGATTACATTCATACCTGCGAAGAGTTATTTAGCGCCGCCCACAGCGAGTTTAAACACCTTGAGTTTTACTATTTTCATAACTGTTTGTATGAGCATGTTTGGCAAGACAACGAACGTCGTCACTCTAACGTCATTGATACCATGACCTTGATTAACAAGTTTACCAGCGACTACAAGGTGATCTTTGTTGGTGATGCCACCATGGGCCCTTACGAAATAGCCTACCCCGGTGGCAGCGTTGAGCATTGGAATGAAGAACCCGGCAGCGCTTGGTTAAACCGCATAACCAATCACTTTGATAAAGTCGCTTGGCTCAACCCACAACCCGTTGAACACTGGCGCTATTATCAATCAATTGATTTTATAAAGCAGTTAATGGACAACCGCATGTACCCACTCACGCTAGATGGGATTAGTAATGCGATTAGGGAGTTGAGTTAGAGCCGTCAGCTATCAGCTATCAAAAGCAGCTTCGTCAGCTCCAATGAACAGTTTATGTTTTAATAATATTTTTTAAAAGACTTTAAAAATTTAAATACTAAAAAAGAATTTATTAACCTCATACAAAAGTTAACTAAATAAAAGTCACCACTAATAATTTTAGAATCAACAACGTAATTCAAACTCTCAAACTTATGAAGAGGATTAAATGCTGTTATAAGGTCATGTAGAGAAAATTTTAAAAAGATGAAATATGCAAAATTAAATACCATTAACCATAAAAGAACCAACATCCAACTTGTGTTATACCTGGAAAATATCTTACTCAGTACTAAAGGAACGTAATCTAGGCTTACACCTTGTGAGTTATGACTTACTGACTTTAGTTCTGAGTTTTTAGCTAGGTACGAATATTTGTACCTTCCAAATAGATCACCACTTTTTTCACACATTTTACCCAGAGAGTCATAGTAGTACTTCTCACCATTTAAATACTCATTATAATTTAAATGGTGCTTAGAGTCATAGCTCCTGAATTCAGGCCATGTTGTCCCATGTGATATACAATTTTCATATGAATTCTCACTTACTTCAGAATACTTCGGACTAAAACCATTAAAATCGCAAGCATAAAACTTAATATTTTCCAGTCTATTAGAACTAATATCTAATACAGAACAATTTGCAAAGGGGCTTATACCATCAAAATCAATTGAACCTCGATTTGAGTTTGAAAAGCTTAATTGAAAGTTATGACACATGAAGTTGTGAAATTGAATATCACCATTGATACTACTACGTATATCAACCTCCGAAAGCAACCACTTATCGTAGAGCGACCTTACACTCTTCTCGTTATTCCTTCCAAAGTAACAAGCACCTTTAATATAACCATATAACTCAAATTCTTGGACAACACTTGGCAAGTCAAAACGAGCTTCTTTTGAATCCAAGTTCCAAACTGTAAAAGACTGCAAAGTACTTTCAAATATTTCATAATTTAAAATATCACAGCTAACGTCTCTAATATTTGATTTTAAGTTTTTATTTAACTCTATATTTATAGATGGGGAGGATGTATCAAATAGCTTTAAACTTGATATTCCAGATTTAGTAATATTTATGTCTTTAGAAGTTAAAAAGCGAAACCTAAAAACTGAACTTTTTAAGTTAATAATTTGCAATGAGTTACATTCAACTTCTTCAAGATCAATTCGTTCACATTCGACATCCTCAAAAATAATTTTTCTGGCTGACACTGAATAAAGCTGCAAGCTATTGCATTTTATTTTTTTGAAATGCAGTTCTCCTGAAAAATTTAAATTATTCAAGACGATAGAAGAATCTTCAGTTAACGGCCTAATAACGTCTATAACATTGTTATCATTAACTTTTTGATAATGTAGAAAATTTTCCGTTAAATTTCCCCAAGCTTTGCATTCTGCATTAACTTCTAGTTGAGACAAATCACACCTCCCTAAACAAAAATATCCACACGATCAGATAAAAACTGACGGCTGAAAGCTGACAGCTCCCTTTACATTACCTTCCAAACTAAAAACACCAGCGCAAAGCCCACTAAATAAACCAAACCTAGCCAGCTTAGGGTGCGTAATAAAGGTGAGTGATGAATGCTGGGTTCTGAGCGTACTAAACTAAAGTTCAGCCATGCAAATACGGGAGTGGTTACAAAAGCGAGGGTCATGGCAAAAGTGAGCATTGGGCCAAGGGCTGATTTAAAGAATAAAATCACGGCCATGCCTGCAAATGCTTGCAGTAATAACCACATATTTAAACTGTGTTTAGATTGTTTAATCGGTAGCAGTTTATGCGACTCATTTAATGTTCTGGCGTAGCCATCAAGCACTGTTAGCGTGGTGCCAAACATACATAAAAAAGCAATACCTGAAACCAGCGGTCTTGCCCACTCGCCCATAGTAAGGGCATACATATCAATTAGCTGCTTTGCAAAAGCGACTCCACCTAATTGCACAGCTTGTGCTTGGCCATATTGTACTAACACACCTAACGAGAAAAACACGAGCGCAAGTGCTGCGGTAAGCCAGTAGCCCAAATTAAAGTCAAACAAGCCTTGTTGTTTTGTCACTGGTTGTTGGTGCTGCTTTTCTTTTAGCCACAATGAGCTAATTGCTGATATTTCGATGGGTGCAGGCATCCAGCCCATGAGCGCGACCATAAAGCCGAGCATAGCAAGCTCATACGGCGACGGACCCACATAGTCAACTGGCGCCATAGCACCATTATTAATTGCCACTACCAACGCTGCCACAGTTGTAACCGTTAACAGCCCCATAATGAGCTTTGAGACATTATCGAGCGCCTTAAAGTGCCCCAACAACAAAATAAGCAAACACACAGCTAAGATCAGCCAGCATAATAAGGTTACAGAAATTGTGACAGGTAATGCGTAGTGCAGAAGACTGGCCGTTAATAATAAAACCCCCGCAGTATTCACTACGGCGGCGACTATATTAAGCGCAATAAAGCTATAGAAATACCCCGGCCCTTTTTGCTTGTAGCCCTCAACTAAACTTTGTTTGGTCGCAAGGGTGTACTCCATGCCAAATCGAAAGAATGGATACTTCAACACGTTTACTACAATGATTAGCCAAAATAGCTGCCAGCCGAATAACGATCCTGCTTGTGTTGATGCTACTAGATGTGAGCCACCAATGGCGGCTGTAGCCATTAAAATCCCCGGCCCTAAAGCATTTAATTTAGACTGCCAATTTGATACTGCTGCTTGCATATGCTTTGTGTGTTTTATTCTTAGTAACAAGCAACTTACAGCGTTTTGTGTGAGATTGGAAGCAGAGCAAGTTAGCAAGTTAGCAAGTTAGCAAGTTAGCAAGTTAGCAAGTTAGCAAGTTAGCAAGTTAGCAAGTTAGCAAGTTAGCAAGTTA